>CAYIZJ010000068.1:0-1778 GCA_964368045.1 uncultured Muribaculaceae bacterium | reverse complement strand
AAATTTATCCGCAGCCACATCTGGGAAATATTTTATAAAATCATTTTTTGTAGCAATAGAATTGCAAAATAACTTTTGGGCAACAGACAAATCTTTACACATTTCATAGAACCATAAATGAGCATACTTGTCACTTGAATATAAATCATATAAAACAATAGGGATGCAGTCGTGAACGAATAAGTATTTTTTTGTATTCTTACTATTTTTTATGAATTTCGGAAAACCATAAAGAATTGAAAAATAAATATCATAATCATTAGCACTTTTGCTTGGTGTGAGTATATATGCAATACGCAACAAATATTTTTGTACCATTTTGAAAATTACACTTAATTTGCGATTACTATCTTTGCGCATTTTTATTTTCAAAGAATGTTTTTCAATTTTTTTATTAATTTGCTCTTTTAAAGGAGCCTTTTGAATAGAAAGACTTTCAAACCCTTTTTCCTTCATAAATCGCTTTAATTTTTTTTGATTATATGCCCAAAGTGCAACTTCAAAGTTTTCGTTATTTGATAGCTCTTTTAAAATATTAAAACCTGCGAAATAAATTCCGTCGCACCTTTTATCAAAAACATCTACTATCCAATTTGCATCATATAATAATTTTATTTTTTTATTCATATTACCTACTTTCATCTAAGACATAATATAAACAAAAATAGCATCTTTCAATTTGTTTATTTATAAAAATTTATTACTGCTTGTTTGTCTTGGTTGCAATTTGCAAGTAGCTCTTTTGTTTCAAAATAACAATCTATTATATTTGTTTTACAGTTTTGATGCGTATTTGTTTGCAAATATACCTCTGGTGGGGGGATTTTATATGGTTTGTCCACATACTGGACCCTAGCGCAGGCAATCTCGGACACCAATGGCAATAATAGCAATAGCTTTTTCATCTTTTTCACATCCTTTTCTGATTTCTTCAATGTTCATTTTTGTTTGCATGTCTGATTTGTGTTTTATGGCAATCGCTTGTAATTTTTGAGAAAAATCTTGTTTTGCATTTGCTAGGGAACTTTGCATTCCAGCGATTTCATTTTCCTGATAAATAATAGTTTCAGACATGCTATGATTTACAAAAAACAAATAACAAATTAATATAATCCCTATTCCGTAAATATATAAATTCATGCAGCCTCCTTTGGTTCTGTGAAATGTAATCCCATATAACAACGATTAGCAAAGTACGTATAATCGTCGCATAGATGTTCGCATTCTTCCCGATATTGAATATGAACCCACTCTTTACCATTTTTATACTCTAGGACAAGCTTGTTATACTTTGCCTTTGAATCCTTTATTCGGTGAGCAAGTTCAAATGCGCCAATACCCAATGGAATTAAATCAACCGCGCTGCCTAACGTGTGTTCTGAATTTGCAACCCCGCCCACCGCAGAATTAAGCTTTGGACATCGATACCAGCTGGAAATTGCGAAAATCCTGCCGTGCGCTTCATAAATTGGGTCAAGCGTATATGAGGCAACCCTTGTTATCCTATATAAATCTTCTTCTGTATAATTATTATTGTTGATACCTTTTGCTTCTGCTGTAAAGCTTTTGGTGGCATCTTTTATTTTATAATATTGTGAAATCTTCATTCTTATCTCCATACGAAAAAAGCCCCCGATATTCGGAGGCTTTTCTTTATTTATATTAAATTATTGATTATCTGATTGAATGATACAACCTTTGGCGTATTGCCATGTGTTACCACTCCTTAGACATTCAAAAAACGGATTATACAATAACAAGAAACAAATACTTATCGT
>CAYIZJ010000067.1:0-1809 GCA_964368045.1 uncultured Muribaculaceae bacterium | reverse complement strand
CACCACGTGCGCCGGCTGAAATAACACGACCCGGTGAAACGGTGAATAATTCGGTTCCGATTTGTCCGGCAAAGTCAATTCCTTTGTGGTTTTTCGGCACACCTGTGAACGGGTCAGAACGTGTTCCATAATGGGATGTGATTCTGGTTTTTGATACCGGTGCCCCCATTGGTAACATTTTGCTTAATCTATCCAATCCGTGCCAAGCCGTTAATCCTTTGGCCAGATTTTGATGTTTTTCGCTTAATTCTTCGCTGATTTCAATTGGGTCAAAAGAATGGCCGATTAAGTTGCTTTCGAATCGGTTTGCTTTGATAATCAATTTATTTTGGGTTAAATTTAATGTTGCAATTGTGTTGTTAATCTTTTTCAAATTTTGTTTTAGTTCTTCGGTGTTTTCTTTGGTCAATCGGGTTGTGATTTCAACGATTTGGTTGTCCGCATCGGATATAGTGTTCATCATATCGGCAAAGAATTGATTTTCGTCTTTTAATCGGTTGTTTTCATCCGCAACCAAGTCGTACGCAACGGCCAAATCTGACATTGATTCAAATTTTGGGACATAATCAATGTCGGCAAAATCATCCTGTAATCTGACATGCAACACATCCAGTTCAGCCCAAGTATTTAAACGTTTTTTTATCAATTTTTCTTTGTCTGCGTCCGAAGAATCAGCATTGGTTAAAATTTCATCGTCCGATAAATTTAATTCACGTGCAACTTCGTTATATTTTTTTACATAAGCGATTAAATCACTGATATGTCTGGAATGTTCTGCTTTTAAATCTTCGATTTGTTGTGTTCTTTGTTGTAATAGCGGGCGGTGATATACAAAAACATAGGTCGACCAAGATGCCCAAATAATAAGACAGACCTTGCCACAAAATCGTGTGAAACGCCAAAAAGAACTTTGATGATAAGAATAAACATTTCCGTGAATTGTGTCCATTATGGAAAAATCACGTTCCGGAAAAAATCGTACAATTAACACCCATACAAATCTGAATGGATATGTCAGTAACGCCCACAGCGAAGTAAAATATCTGGTTATAAAGCTTGTCATAACGGTTTCACTATATCCAACACTTTGTCAATAGTCAAGCCCTGACGCAAAATTAAATCCGAATTCATATTCAGCCCAGAATAAAGAGTTGTTCCAGCACGTGATCCCAATTTTGCACTGATTATTACCCGTTCTGCTGTATTTTTCTTTGAAAAAAGCGGTAATATTTTAATGTCGCCAAAACCTGTATTTAGTCCCGATATAATTTCAGCCGTCGATTTGCTGTCCGCAATTATGCAAAATTCACCATTTGGTTTTACCCGTTTGACGCACATTTTTACCCAATTTTTTATATCGGTATTATGATGTGCGTTGTGCGTTGCGGCAGTTCCTTTGAAATAAGGCGGATTGGTTATGACCAAATCAAAAGTTCTGTCCGTCTTCCATTTAAATAAATCCGATTGAATCAATTCCAGTTCGACATTATTCAATTTATAATTACGTTCGCATTCAAAAATCATTTTTTCGCAATGTTCCAGTGCGGTAATTTTTGTTTTGGGATTATATGACGCATAACACAGTCCCACCCCACCCGTTCCGGCACCAATATCCAACACAGTTTTTGCAGGTTTGCCAAACGCCGCCAGCCATACCGCATCCGATGTTGGATTGTAATGACTGTGATAAAATTTGACTTTGCCATTTAATATGGTAAAAATGTCTTGTTTTTCTTTCATAGTTGTATAATAATTTATCAAAACCAAAAAGGCAAGTTTATGTTTGATTATTCTATTGTTGTTCAATCC
>CAYIZJ010000066.1:0-2768 GCA_964368045.1 uncultured Muribaculaceae bacterium | reverse complement strand
TAAAGCCGAAAAAATCAGAAAAAATCCAAGCAAAATCAAAGGCAAAAACAAAAACCAATGCAAAACCAGCGGCGGTTAAAACGAAAACTAAACCAAAATCAAAAAAGAAATAATTGTCTTGCCTTATACCCAATGTCGTGGTATTCTTATCACGACGTATCAAGACAATAAAGGACAGATGTTTATATCAAATCTGATTTTCTTAATTCGAATGACATTGAATTGTATCAATATGTCTTCCCTTGGCATGGGCGATGTTGCCCCATGGGGACGGGTTTATTTTGTATGGTATGGTGATAAAAATAAAGGATTATTAAATGTCAAAAAAAATATATGTAGATGGGGCCCACCCGGAAGAAATGCGTGTGGTCGTCATAGAATCAGATTCAAACCGAGTTTCTGATTTCGATGTGGAAACAACCACAAAACCACAAATCAAAGGTAATATTTATCTGGCAAAAGTTATACGTGTGGAACCTTCGTTGCAGGCGGCTTTTGTTGATTATGGTGCTGGGAAAAATGGCTTTTTGCCTTTTTCGGAAATTCATCCAGATTACTATCAGGTAACCCCAGAACAAAAGAAAAAATTGTTGGAATTGGCTCATGCTAATATCGTTGACGATGACGAAGACCCAAATGATGACGACGAAGTCGCAGAATTTGATGATAACAGTGCCGGCGAAGATAACAAAGAATTTATCAAACGTGCAAAAGAATTCAGAATCCAAGACGTTATTAAACCAAAACAAATCTTGTTAATCCAAGGGGTCAAGGAAGAACGTGGACAAAAGGGTGCCGCAATGACAAGCTATTTGTCTTTGGCGGGGCGTTTTGCCGTGTTAATGCCGAATTCCAGAAAAAGAAATTCATACGGCATTTCAAAGAAAATCTCGGACAAAGCAGAACGTGCAAGATTGCGTGAAATTATGCACGCTTTGAAAATTCCAAAGGGTATGACAGTTGTATTAAGAACGGCTGCTTTTGGTGCCGCACCTGCCGATATTGCAAAAGACTATGATTACTTGGTCGGATTGTGGAATGATATCAGAAAAACAACTTTGGAATCCGTTGCACCGGTTGTAATCCATACCGAAGATTCATTGCTTCGCCGTGTGGTTCGTGACTTTCTAAGCGATAAAGAAGATGTTTTAACAATCCAAGGCGAAGACGCATTTGATTTGGCAAAATCATTCTTTCAACAAATGTATGGCAAAGCACCAAGAAAACAATTAGTTCATTACAAAGATGCAGCCGTTCCATTGTTCGTAAAAACTGGTATTGAAAAACAATTGGAAGGATTGCATGGCCCATATGTTAACTTGCCATCTGGTGGTTCATTGGTTATCAACCAAACCGAAGCTATGGTTTCAATCGACGTTAATTCATCCCGTGCGATAAAAGAAAAAGATATCGAACAAACTGCGTTAAATACCAATCTGGAAGCCGCCGAAGAAATCGCATTACAATTGCGTTTGCGAGATTTGGCTGGAATTGTTGCGATTGACTTTATCGATATGGAAGAAGAAAAAAACAATCGTAAATTAGAATTGCGTATGCGTGAGGTTATGAAAAAAGACCGTGCAAGAACACAGGTCGCAAAAATCAATAACTTTGGTGTTTTGATGTTGTCACGTCAAAGATTACGTAGCAGCTTTATGGAATCTTCATACGTTCAATGCCCACACTGTATGGGTGCGGGAATTGTACCAAGCATCCAAACATCTGCTATCATTATGTTCCGTCATTTACAGGAAAAATTGTTGGCGAAAACGGCACAAAAAATAATTATTACTGTGCCAACAGATGTTGCGATTTATTTGTTGAATCATAAAAAATCTGAATTAACAGAAATGGAAGACAAATTCGAAACAGAAATTGTAATCGTTGGCGATGACAGTATGTTAAGTATCGAACAATATTCAATTCAACGTGTGGCTCCGGAAACTGCGAACACAGAAGATGTTTTGACAGCACATAGCCCATCGACATCTGTAAAGAAGAAAAACCCAAGACAGGTCGAAGCAAAAAAAACTACGATGAATGCCCCAAGACATCGTCGTAAAAAGAAAAAAGGTCAGCCGAAAAAACCAAAAACAATTTGGGAAAAGCTGATTGGGTAATAAATAAAAAAAAGGGATGATTTTCATCCCTTTTTATTTTTTTGAAAAATTTTTTGATTGTCGTAAAAAGCTTTCACGTGTCACACGATAACAATTTAAAATATCTGTAACATTGGGATTTTTTGAAATGTTTTTGGCATCAATTTTATGTCCACCCAATCGTTTAACCAGTTTTTCGGTATAAATATTTTCCGCCGAACCGGTCGAATCCATATAATCATAATGTTTGAAAAATTCGGAACAAATTTTTATGGCGGCTTCGGTAATATATCCGTGTCCTGAAAACTTTGGGTCGATGAATGCACCACGGTCGCCCAATAATTTTATCCCGCACGTTGTGGTGTATCCAAATGTTACAGCAACATAACCGATTAAGTTTTGATTTCGTTTTAATCGAATTGCTAAACGAAATGTTTTACGTTTTTCCAAATTTTGTTCTTTGATTCTTTTGGTTAAAAATTTTACCGCTTTATTTTCAAGCGTTTTTATAGGATTTTTTTCGTTTCCTTTTAATTCGAATTCGTACCATTGGTGATAACCATTGTTCTTTTTTGAAAAATCATACATATTTTTGGCAATTGTCGTTAATCTGGGAACGTCGGATATTTCAAATTCGTTTATAATCAATCTTTTTGTTTTTAACGGTGT
>CAYIZJ010000065.1:0-2817 GCA_964368045.1 uncultured Muribaculaceae bacterium | reverse complement strand
TTTTTTTATATTAAATTGAAATTATTTCACAACAAAGTTAACCATTTTATTTGGAACAACGATTGTTTTAATAATTTGAACACCTTCGACAAATTTGCCGGCAACGTTTTTCGCCAACTCAACAATTTCAGTTTCAGCTGCTTCCACATCAACAACGAAATCGCCACGTCTTTTACCATTTACCGACACAACAATTGTCATATCTGTCTTTTTCAATTTTGATTCATCGAATTTTGGCCATGCTTTAAACACCAACATTTCCGAATTGCCCATTTTTTCCCAAATTTCTTCGGTAATATGTGGGGCAAATGGATTTAAAACCTGAATCAATATTTCATACGCAGCCCGAGGCATAACACCGTCAAACGCATTGATATATTCCATCATTGCTGAAATCGCCGTATTAAAACGCATATTTTCCAAACGTTCCGTCATATCGGATATTAACTGATGTGTTAATCTTTCCTGTTCAGCTGTCATTACATCATCGGTTAAATTTTCCGACAGATTTTCAATACGTTTCAAAAATCTTTGTACACCGGACAGTGTTCCTTCGGACCAGATAACATTATTTTCCCACGGCCCCAGCGACAATACCGCAACACGGGCGGCATCCGCACCAATTTCGTCGACTTTTTCGGACACCAAAAATCCATTTCCTTTGGATTTTGACATTTTTTTACCGTCCAATCCCATCAACAAACCGTTTGTCGTTCTTTTTGCATATGGTTCACTGGTATTAACCAATCCCAAATCAAACAAAGCCTTGTGCCAGAATCTGGAATATATAAGATGTCGTGTATTATGTTCGTTCCCACCATTATAATGATTGGCCGGCATCCATTTTTTCATCAATTCCATATCGCAAAATGTTTCATTGTTTGTCGGATCCAAATAACGCAAGAAATACCAAGATGACCCCGCCCATTGCGGCATAGTATCAGTTTCACGGACGGCGGGTTTACCACATGTCGGACAGGTCGTATTAACCCAATCTGTCGCCCGTGCAAGCGGTGATTCACCGGAATCCGTCGGTTTGTAATCTTCCATATATGGTTGCATCAAAGGCAGTTCAGATTCCGGAATCGGCACCCATCCGCATTTATCACAATGCACCAATGGAATTGGTTCGCCCCAATACATTTGGCGGGAAAATCCCCAATCGCCCATTTTAAATTTTGTTGTCTTTTTTGCAAATCCGGCTTTTTCACCAAATTCAATTGCGGCATTTACGGCGGACATTTTATCCAGACCATCCATAAATTCTGAATTTATATGCGGCCCATCGCCTTCGTATGCGGCAACATTAACATCGCCACCATCAATCACAGGTATGATATCCAATCCGAATTTTTTCGCAAATTCATAATCACGACCATCATGTGCCGGCACCGCCATAATTGTGCCATGTGCATAATTATTCAGAACATAATCAGATATAAACACAGGAATTTCTTTTTTATTATATGGGTTGACTGCGGTCAAGCCTTCTAATTTAACGCCTGTTTTTACTTTCGTTGCATCCGTTCTGTCGATTTCAGATTTTTTCGCAGATTCTGTGATGTAATTTTTGACTTCGTCCACGTTTGAAATTTTATTTTCGACCAACCATTTTTGAACCAATTCGTGTTCGGGTGCAATTACACAAAATGTCGCACCGAAAATAGTATCAGGACGGGTGGTATAAACCGTCATAATGTCATCGCCGACCATAAAATCAATGTCCGCACCATTGGATTTACCGATCCAATTTGCCTGATCACGTTTTACTTTGTCCGGATAATCGACATTATCCAATCCTTCAAGTAATTTATCAGCATATTTTGTAATACTCAGATTCCACTGCATTTTTTCAACAATCGTAACTGGTCCATTACAGCGATTACATGTGCCATCTTCCAGCTCTTCGTTTGTTAATGTGGTTCTGCAATGTTCACACCAATTCATCGGCAACATAGATTTATAAGCCAGTCCCGCATTAAAGAATTGAATAAACATCCATTGTGTCCATCTTATAAATTCAGGGTCAGATGTCGCAATTTGTGATTTTGGATCGACAGACCAGCCCATTTTCATCATTTCGGCCGTAAATTGTTTTTTCAAATCTTCGACAACGACGGCTGGATGTTTACCGATTTTTGTGGCATACGCTTCGGCTGAAATCCCCAAACTGTCAAACCCCAGCGGAAAAAACACGTCAAAGCCCCGCATTCTATGAAATCTTGCCAGAACATCATCGCCCGAAAAAGCCAACATATGACCACCATGCAAGCCGTCACCACTTGGGAATGGGAATTCTGCTAACATATAAAAAGGGGCCTTAGACCCGTCTTTTTTCGGGGTAAAAACATTTTCATTTTTCCATCGGGTCTGCCATTTGGCTTCACGCATTTGGATTTGTTTATCAGTCATTTTGTAACCTTTGGGCTTTTTTATTATACAAATTATATGATATATCAAAAAAGCCCAAAATTCAAGCTTTTTTTGACCATTTAAATGCGTTCTAAACACGACCACAGCAATGGGGGCTGCCCCCACAAAAACAACAACAAATTATATTATTTTTCTATATTTAATATTTTGTTTTTTCTGATTTTTTATTATTTAAAAATCGAAATTATAAAAGAATGCAAAAACAACAAAAACACCCAAAAACCGTGCACCACAAAACCAAAAATATACAAAAAATAGGGCGAACATATAAAAAATTCGGACAATTTTTAAAAAAGCCCGAATTACAACCAATTTTCTATATATAAAAAAACAAAATTTCTGCGTTTATACAAAACAATATATACAATTTATTAAATCAAATTA
>CAYIZJ010000064.1:0-2819 GCA_964368045.1 uncultured Muribaculaceae bacterium | reverse complement strand
AAAGTTGTCACCTATATTGCGTGGTGTTATTACGGGGTGTATAATCCCTTTGTCGCCAAGGTTGGCGGGCTGTCCGTATTTCAAAATAGCAATATCTTTTAGTTTCATGTGATATATTATATCATAAAAATAATAATTTTGCAAGAATTTTTCCGTGTATATTGATAAAGAGGCGAGATGTTCGATGTTTTTGTGTTGACTGTTGCGAATATTAACGTTATAATATTAAATAAATTGATAAATGGGGCAGCAATAATGCCGCCCCAAACAAGAAAAACATCGCTGTTCTCTAATGTAGCAATTAAATAATACTATGTTTATCTTTCTTTGTCAATGATGTACGAATGGATTTATTGGTCTGTTCGAATTTAATGTATTAAAAAAGGAGTGCTCCATGAATACAATAAATAAAATATTGGCCAAAATTGGCGCCGAAGGAAACCGCAGCTGGTACGTTGGGATAACTGATAATCCTGAGAGAAGGCTTTTTGGAGAACATAATGTCGACAAATCTCTGTCATCTTGTTGGTTTTATGAAAATGTCTTTTCAGAAATGGAGGCTAGAGGGATTGAAAAGCATTTAATAAATGTGTATCAATTTAAAGGTGGTACAGGTGGAGGTTTTTGCCCTACGTATGTTTATGCATATAGGATAACTGCTACTACAAGACAGTAAACAATAAAAAGCCCCGGTTGGGGCTTTTTGGTTATTTGTTTTTGTGAAATAAAAGATAATGGGGTTGGGAAATCAATAATAATCAAAGTTTGATTAACATTCATTGATGGTTGTTGGTGGGGATTTGTGTCGGCGGTAGCAAATAGGTAGCAAAAGGATATTCTCGGGGTGTTTCGATGCCCGCTGATTCAAAAAGAAAAACCGTAGAATTCGTTTGAAATCTGCGGTAACTCACTCCGTAAAACTCGAAGACTAGTCTTCTCATTAACTGCGTTTAAACAACCAATTTGTAACATTTATTGGCGGAAATCTGGGCTTTCCTTAATAAATTAACAAATGTGATTCCTTAAAATAAAAAAAACGGTTATTAACCGTTTTTTTGTATTTATAAGTGGTGCCGGTTGTCGGACTCGAACCAACGACCCTCTGATTACAAATCAGATGCTCTACCAACTGAGCTAAACCGGCATTGCGAGATATACTATAACCCATAAAAAAATTTTTTTCAAGAAAAAAATAAATGCGATTTTAAATTTTTTTAAATACATATTTTTTAAACCAATCGATATTTAAATTTACGAATAGGGTGGTTATGCAAACAGTCGTTTGGATTCATATGCCAAGCCAAATCCGACACTGGAAAATTTATTCAAATCTGATATTTTCGCATTTGGAAAATATTTACATAATGTTTCACGAACGTATGGGATTTCAGTTGAACCACCCGTTAAAATAATCATATCAATGTCATTAGATTTTGCACCCGATTGTTTTAAACATTCTTTGACAGAATCACAAACCTTTGAAACGCTTTCGGCAATTGATTCTTCGAATTCTTTGCGGGTCGTGAAAATATGAACGGGTTTTGTTAAAAAGTTTAATTTGATTTCTTTGGTTGGTTGTGATGTTAATTCAATCTTTGTATTTTCAGCAGCGGATAAAATGCTGTGACCGATTTCTTTTTCAACAACTTCGATAAGGCGGCCATATTTTTCAGGTTCAAAACAAGTTTGAAAATTTTTCTGAATTAAATTCAAAGTTTTATAATTATATAAATTATTCACATTCGACCATTCGGATAAATCATAATATGGGGACATTGGTACTGTTAATACAGATTCAGGTTTGCCGATGGGGTGATATTTTGTCCCCATTCCAAATTCAGGCATTAACATTTTTAACGAAAGCTGTTTATCAAAATCATTTCCACCAATTCGAATGCCGGTGTTTGCTAATATATCATCATTGCGATTTGTTTTGTCTTTGTGTTTTCCGCCAATTCGAATTATGCTGAAATCACTGGTTCCACCGCCGATATCGATGACCGCCGCCAGACATTCTTTGTTTAAATTTCGTTCGTGCGAAAAGGCCGCTGCAATGGGTTCATATTGAAATACTATGTTTTTAAATCCGGATTTTTTTGTGATGTTAAATAATTCAGTTTCTGCGATTTTATCCTGTGCATCATCGGATGTGTCACAAAATTTTACAGGTCGGCCCATTACAACATTTTCAACATTTTGTCCCGATTGAGAATCTATTTTTTCTTTGGCATTTTTTATAAATGTTCCAATTATATCAGCAAACGGAATCATTTTGCCGTTAATCAAAGTTCCAGTTTTCATTAAACTGGTACCCAAAATACGTTTTAACGATCGCATAAAGCGACCTGAATTTGAATCCATATAATATGATATAGCACTTTGGCCAAAGAGAATTTCGGGGCTTGCTTCTTTGAAAAAAACCGTCGTTGGTATAACGCTGTTTTTGCCTTCTAGTAAAACGGGTTCGATTGTTTCGCTTTGATTTGTAATCGCTGCGACCGTGTTTGTTGTGCCAAAATCTATGCCGGCTGATATCATATTTTTCATACACTTTTTCCTTTGTGCTTATTCACACGGAAAGCATTTTGTTTTTTATATCTGGGAAATTTTTTTTTAAAAAATCGGCTCTCCGCCGTGGATTAAACTTTTGTTTACGAAATCAATTATACAATATAATAGTGCAATATGTCAATAAATAAAAAAAGATATAGATTTTTTTCGAAAGTCATATAAAATAAAACCAAAACGATAAAGGATTTTATATATGAAAAAATTACCAGAATTATTGGCACCGGGTGGGACTTTGGATGCGATTAAAA
>CAYIZJ010000063.1:0-2861 GCA_964368045.1 uncultured Muribaculaceae bacterium | reverse complement strand
TGGTTACAGTATAAGCGGTGCGGGTGTAATTTCAAATTGTGGCGAAGGCAAATGGAGAGCAGATTATTTTGCGAATTGGGGAACTAATTATACTTGTGCAGTTTGTCCGGCTGAATTAACAACCATTGGATATGGGCCGGGTGCTGATGAACTCGCCGATTGCGGACGTATATTGCATATCGGCAATGACAAGGTTTATTTACGTAACGCCAGAAAAACAACACCTTCGTTGAATGTGTATGTGCCGAATGATGATACGATATATTACGGAAATATGTCCAGTGCAAATCCGGATTTGGGTGTGTTGCGGATGAGCTATGGAGGATCAACGTATTCGGTTTATGACGATTCTATGTCGCCATAAACCCGAATGACTGAACAGTTTTACAAAGGGGTTTTGAATCTGTTTAGTTAAATCAGGAAACCAAAGAAATAAACCGTAAAAGTGAATAACTTTGGTTTCCTTGAAAAAATAAAAGTGCAAAACAAAAAGGAGTGCAAAAAACATAAAATTGAAGTTTCTTTTCTAAACAAAAAGGATTGCTGGGCTTTATAGACTTCTAACAACTATAACGCCGATACAGCACTAAAAGGTTTGGCTTCATATCTCTAAAATTTACAAAGGGGTTTGAAGTTTCGGGATGTGTAAGTCCAAACCTTTTTTACCTTTGATTATGGTTTCTTTGATGGATTTGTTAAAACAGATTTATCAAAAAAACTTATACCCAAAAAGATACAAGTTTTACAAAGGGGAAAATGTAAAAATTACAAAGGGGTAAAAAATTCGATTCATCGTTGTGCGATGTGTCGAAATAAAAATAACAAAATGCATAAACAAAAAGGAGTGCAAAAAACATAAAATTAAAGTTTCTTTTCTAAACAAAAAAGATCGCTGGTGGGTACAACAAAAACTTCTAACAATTTTGTAACCTGACGGCAAAAAAGACTTGGGTCGCTTCCCCCCAAATTTACAAAGGGGTTTGAAGTTTCGGGATGTGCGGTCCCAAGTCTTTTTAGTCTTTTATAAGCGTTTTTCCGATGAATTTATACGATGGAAAGGATTCATGCGAAAAACGGTATGTTTTATATAAAAAATCAGTATTATCAATAGATTGATTTTAATTATTGTTTAAAATGGCGATTTATAGTAAAAAAACATAAAATTGTTCAATCGTATCAATGGTTTGTTGGAATGTTTTAAAGTTTGTAAAGTGGGGGTTTTTGACGGATTTGCGACCCCTATTTCATTGTTTTTATGTGCCTGCTTTTGACCGCTCGATGGCAAGTTTTTTTTGCGAAAAAGCCGGTAAATTATTATAATTATACTGATTTTACTGAATTTTTTGTTAAAAAGTCGGCTTTTTTATCGAAAAGGCTGGTTTTTTACAGCGGTTTTAACCTTTTTCTGTGTGGTTGTGTCTGATTTTTGGTGCTTTAAACAATACTGTATTTTTATTTGTTGGATTCTTTTTGTGTAAAACCCAGTCCCCGCAAAAAAATAGCTTTTTGAACCGGTTTTTTTTTGTTCATTTTCGATCCAGAAAGACCGTGATTTACATATTAAATTTTTCGTAATTTTTTTGAATTTTCCGCTTGTCTAAACCCATATGTTTTTTGTAAGATAAGTTTAAAGGACTATGAAAGAAAGGAAAGTAATGCTGAAAAAGCTTAGATTTCTGCATATTTTGTCGATGTTTGTTTGCGGGCTGTTTTTGTCCGCTGGTTCTGTATATGGTGCCGTGAATTGTCCTGTTTCTTCTGAAACTGGTTGTGTTGTTGCCTTGGACGAGGTTGCAAATTATACAGATTGTCG
Organism: uncultured Muribaculaceae bacterium; assembly: GCA_964368045.1. Lineage (GTDB taxonomy): Bacteria > Pseudomonadota > Alphaproteobacteria > Rs-D84 > Rs-D84 > CAUTNA01. The sequence goes on along the minus strand of CAYIZJ010000063.1, from coordinate 1,048 downwards.
TCTTGTTTGTTCTTTGCAATCCGCAGATAATGCCGAAATTATCGACGATTTGGATCATTGCGAAAATACAAATGCAACTGTTTATTATCCTGCGACATCCGATGGTGTGTGGGATTTAACAATCCCTGTTTCGGACACTTGTAATTACACAACATACGATATTGGATTTAATGGTTCGTGGACTCCGACCGCTACATTTGATTCTTTCTTTGAATTATTGGACGCAAACAACAACCCTATTTCAACTGCGACAGCGTCCACCACAAAATACCGTTTTAAAAATGGTATTGAAAAATGGAATATAGTTTCAGAAGGATACAGAAATTTAAGTCTTGCATTCAAAGACGCCACAACTTTGACATCGATTGTTTTGCCGGATTCGATGGGTGATGTGTTTATGATTGATAATATCTTTTACAATACCCCGTCATTGGATTCGGTTGTATTCCCAAAAGTTTGGAGTTCAAATTTAGTCCGCAGTCAAAACATATTTTTTGATAAAGAATTGGCCGGTCGAGAAGGCTTGGGCGAAGAAGCTTATTCCGGTGTAAGAAATATAGTCATTCCAGAAAATTGGAGTGATTCTATGACGGACATAACATCTTTCTTTGCACATACACCGAATTTGGAATCTATTAAATTACAAGATGCGAATGGTAACATAATCGACGCGGATGAAAAATACGATTTGCCGGACAGCTGGAACAATGTTGAAAGACTTAACAACTTGTTCGAAAGTTCGGGAATTACAGAAATAAATTTCCCAAGTGATTGGGGTTCGGTATATAACATTGCTGGAATATTTTATAAGACGCCAAATATGACATCGGTAACTTTCCCATCAAGTTGGGGGGGTGTCCGTATATTGAATTCTTCATTTTTATGTTCCGCAGTGAACGAAGTTAATTTGCCACATAGTTGGGAAGGTGTAACAAATGTTTCAAATATGTTTGCCGGAACTTATAATTTACAATCAATAACTTTGCCAGAAAGTTGGGAATTGGTAGAAACTAATCAAAGAATGTTCGGTGATTTCCGTCAATGGGAA
>CAYIZJ010000062.1:0-3057 GCA_964368045.1 uncultured Muribaculaceae bacterium | reverse complement strand
AACAGATAATATATTATTCTGTACGCCAACAAGCCCCCGAAAATTGTAGCTTTGTCGACACTGTCGGGCAAAGCCAGCAAGAAAACACTTTCGAACACACCGATACCACCTGGGACCTGACTGAAAACACCAGCCGTCTGGGCGATAACGAATAATCCGATAAAGATTCTGAATGGAATATCAACAAACGGCATTAAACAGAAATATAATACTAATCCTGCCAAAACACTGTCTGCGATTCCAAGTAAAGTTTGTATAGTTGCGGTTTTTATTGATGGAACTTTTAATTTCGCATTTTTTATCTGAATCATTTTATTTTTGAAAAACAATGTTCCCAAAAAGTAAATCGATAACGCAGAAACACAGAAATAAAACAAAGCCTTAATCCCAACGGTCGCACCAACCGAACCCGCAAAATATGAATGTGGAACCAAAAAATACCCAATAACTACGATTGCACTGGCACCCAGAAAATATGTAAAACCTGAAAATATCAGCATTTTTAATATCTCGCCCGCACGGATACGCCATCTGGCATATAATCTGTATCGTACGGCTCCGCCACTTACCACGGCGTGCCCCGCATTATTACTGACCGCAAATCCCAAAATACCGGCCAACATCCACTTCCACCATGGCAGCTTTTTTTCCACATAACGCAACGCCATATAATCATAAGTCCCCAAAGCAATATATCCAGCCAAGCAAATAACAGAAGCATAAATTAAATTTTCAATCGGCAAGCTTAGTATCGAATGCCAAATTTCGGTAAGACTGTAATCTTTTAATTGCCAATACAACATACCTGCGGCCAATATAAAAAAGAACAATCCCGATAAACTAATCAATTTTCTTAAAAATCTTTTTGCTTTTGCTGACATATACATCCTTTGAACAATTGCAGGTTAACAATTATAAAATAAAAAATCAAATATAATTTTACATTAAATGATATTGACAAAATGCTTTTTTTTAAATATCATTTCGGTAGAATAAATATGTAAGGATAAAAAATGAATAACGATTTTGAAATGTGGGATAATTTAAAAGGTTATCGCAATCACATAGATAAACAACGTAACGAAATAAATAATTTAAAAAATTCAAATTTTTCATATAAATGGATGGTGGGTTTTGCGGTACTTGGTATATTTTGGGTTGCAGGAACAGCTGCAAAAAAAATTGAAGAAGCTCATGATAAAAATGAAAAACAAAAAATTGAAATTGAAAAATTAAAATCCATCAATGATTCATTAACTAAACTAACGATAAAATACAAAGGAAGATAAAATGGACCCACATCAAACAATCCAAGATTATAACAACAAAAACCCTAAAAACAAAGACGAACGCAACACTACTTATAACGCTTTCAGATTATTTGCTTTGATTGCCCTTGCTTCATCATTTATGGTTTTTATTGGTCAACACGAATTAAAACAGACAAAAGAAAAAGTCAAAGAATTAGAAGAACAAAATAAATATATGGATTCTTTGTTAAAAGTTCGAAACAATGCGAATACTTTGTATTACAAAGGAAAATAAAATATGTTACGACCATCACTTCGTAAAAACGATGAAATAAGAAAAGTTTCAATTGAAACAAATGTAAATAAATGGGCCGAAGGTTCGTGTTTAATTCAAATCGGCGGCACACATATTATATGTACCGCATCTGTTGACAACAATCAGCCCGTCTGGAAAAGATTACAGCATAAAACAGGTGGCTGGGTCAGTGCAGAATATTCAATGTTGCCACGTGCGGTCGATTCCCGCAAAAGCCGTGATGCTTTGGCACGTGATCATCGCAGTTCTGAAATTTCCCGCCTTATCGGTCGTTCATTGCGTAGCGTTATTGACATGGAAAAACTGGGTCGTCACACTATAACAATTGACTGTGATGTAATTCAGGCGGACGGCGGCACCCGCTGTGCTGCGATTACGGGCGGATTTATTGCATTAAAAATGGCGGTTCAAAAATTATTGGATTCAGGAAGAATTCATGAAAACCCAATTTCCGATTACGTTGCGGCAATCAGTGCGGGAATCTGGAAAGACGAATTCGTTGTTGATTTGGATTTTTCCGAAGACTGCGAAGCCGAAATGGATTCAAATTTTGTTATGTCTGGGGATGGTAATTTCATTGAAATTCAGGCAACCGGCGAACAAAAGCCTTTTTCACAGGAACAAATTTTGCAATTGATGTCTTTGGCAAAAAAATCTTGTTCTGAATTGGTTGATTTGCAAAAACAATTGCTGTCTTAAAAGAACAAACAAATATTACAAATAAAACAAAGCCCCGAAATTTCGGGGCTTTGTTTAAATAATGGGGCGAATAACCGGACTTGAACCGGCGACATCCAGTACCACAAACTGGCGCTCTAACCAACTGAGCTATATCCGCCATAGCCCAATTATAATACCATATACATCCCAAAAGTCAAGAAAATAAAAATTGACTTTTACCACATTTCAAAATATAATAAATTGTATTAGATTAAGAGCGGTAACAGAAAAATGAACAAAGACAAAAAAAATTGGTTAAAAGACGAAAATCAGGTTGCTGATTACATAATTTCAAATGAACGTATCGGACAAAAAAATCAAAACTTAATTAAAACATTTTGGAAAAAATCAAAAAAAATTATGAAATTGCTGGCCGACCGTTGTAATAATTCTTTCAATAACACATTGGAAAGAGAAATAATTGCATCAAATGGAAAAAATAAAAAATTGGCAATTTTGGGAATAAAAAAATTGGGTGGCAAAATGTCTGGGGCTGCGCAATCTGTCATTATTTTCAATTGCAACAATAATTATAAAATATATAACGAAATGATTGAACATATCGGCGAAGATATGTGTGAATTTTGTATCGCGACAATCATAACTCGTGGTTCTATCGGCAATTTAACAAAATTGAAAAATGAATTATATGACGATTTATCTGCGGTTAATCAAAGTTTATTGGACGAGAGAATCGCAATCGCCCGACAAAATTTATCTTTACAAAAATACAGAACAAAATAAAAAACAAAAATCGCCAAACGGCGATTT
>CAYIZJ010000061.1:242-3383 GCA_964368045.1 uncultured Muribaculaceae bacterium | reverse complement strand
TTTTTGTGCGATTCCAAAAACCAGATAAAAAAATCCCACAATTGTGGGATTTTTTTAAATTTAATAATTTATAATTATTATTTAGCTGCGGCCTGTTTAAACAATTCTTCCGCTTTTACTGATTTTTCTTTGGTTTTAACTTTTTCCAACATTGCATCCAAAGCTTTTCTTTCAAACAGCATTCCACGTAACATGGACAATGCGTTTTGGTTTTGGTTGTAATAATTGAATACTTGTTGTGGATCAGGGTAACGGGATGCCTCATTCCAGATTGCTTGTTGCAAATCTTCCTGTGAAACGTTAACTTTGTTTGCTGTACCCCATTCGGCCAAGATTAAGCCCAATTTAACACGGCGTTCTGCTGATTTTGTTTCTTTTTTATCATCGAATTTATCGCCACCGCCGGTGCGTTCTGCTTCGGCTTTTGCCATATTGAATTCTTGGTCAATCAAAGTTTGTGGCAAATCCAATTTAACTTTGTCTGATAAAATTTCCAACAATTCTTCACGCATTTCACGTTTTGCGGCCTCTGTATATTGTTCACCCAAAATTTTGCGGATGTGTTCTTTTAATTTTTCGACGGAATCTTGCCCTACTTCTTTGGCCAATTCATCTGTTAATTCAGGCAATATGTGTTTGCGAACTTCGTGTAATTCGATTTCGAATTTTGCATCTTTGCCTTTTAAATTTTCAGCATGGTATTGTTCTGGGAATTTAACATTAACATCGAATTTATCACCGATTTTATGCCCGATGATTTGATCTTCGAACCCTGGGATAAAAGAATTAGAACCAAGGTGCAGATGATGTTTTTTTGCTTCCCCGCCTTCGAACGCAACGCCGTCAACAAAGCCTTTGAAGTCGATAACTGCGACGTCACCATTTGCAGCTTTGTATTTTTCGTCTTGTTTTTCAGCAACAGAACGGCTGCGGCGAAGATTTTCCAATGATTTTTCAACTTCGGATTCTTCGATTTTTGCAACTTTTTGTGTGACGGTGAATTTTTCCAAATCAATCGCCGGCAAAGTTGGTAATACATCAAATTCCAAAGAATATTCAAGATCGGAACCAATTTCCCATTTGCCAAGGTCCGCTTTTGGTGCGGCAGCAAGACGTATTTTTTTCGATACGATAAAATCGTTCAAATCTTTGTTCATCAATTTATCAACGGCTTCGTTAATAGCAGATTGATTGAATTTTTGTCTTAAAATGTCCAATGGTATATGCCCTGGGCGAAATCCTGGAACTTTTGCTTTTTTGCCGTGTTCCATTAAAACTTCGTCAGCTGCGGTTTGTAATTCAGCCGCAGAAATTAAACCGTTAATGGTATAATGTAAATCTTTGTTTTTATCTTTTTTAATCATTTTATTTTCCTCGTGATAAATATTGAATATTGAAACGCAATGATTATTGCACTTAATTTTGGCGAAATCAATATAAATTTAATGTAATAAAAGAAAACCGCCAAAACGGCGGTAATCTTTTTTTTAAAATGCGATATTAAATTTTTGTGACATTAAATGAAAGCTTTATCGCATTTTCTTCTTTTGTTTCGTTTATGATTATATCTGTTGCCAAAGTTTGATCTTTGATATAATCGGCAAATTCATTTAACGATTGTAAATTAAGACTATCAGTTGTTGCACAGGTTATTTTTATCCTGTCTGAAACATCTAAATCCATTTCTTTTCTGCGGTCTTGGACATCACGGATGAAATCACGGGCGATGCCTTCACGTTCCAATTCTGGATAAACATTTGTATCCAATACAACAACGGCCGTATTATCAGGGGTCGCCATACCATTCACACCATCTATAATCTGTAAACGAAGTTCAAATTCATCCGCCAACAATGTTTGCGATGCGATTGTCAATGTTTTATCTGAATTTATAGACCAGTCGCCGGACTTTGCTGCGATTTGGATATCACGTAATGCGTTGCCCAATCGTTTGCCAACAGCCGGAGTTTGGATGTATAAAAATTCTGTTGCCAATCCAGAAATGTCATCTGCAAAAGTGATTTCTTTGACGTTAACTTCATCTTTTACCAGTTCGATAAAATCAGCAAGTCTTTTGTTACCGAATCCGGCAAGTTTCAGTTCTTTTAATGGAAGACGAGTTCGCAAAGACGCTTTTTCACGCAATGATTTTGCAACGTTGCAAACAGTTTGGACAAAGTCCATATTTTCTATCAGCTTTTCATCAAACACTAGATTGTCGCCATTTACCCAATCGGTTAAATGTACGCTTTCTTTTTTACCGGTTAATCCCTGATATATGTAATCGGAAATCAAAGGCATCAAAGGAGATACTATTATACATAAATTTTTCAATACTGTATAAAGTGTATCAAATGCGGATTTGGCTGATGTGCTTTGCCCATCCCAAAAACGATGGCGAGAACGACGGATGTACCAGTTGTTCAAAATTTCGAGAAAATTTTCAACCCCATAACAAGCACCAGAAATATCGTAATTATCCATTTTTGTTGTTGTTGAAATAATAAGCTCTTTTAATTTCGAAAGGATATAGTTATCCAACACGTCGTCTGATTTTACAATTTCTGATGCACAAACGCCTTCGGCATTTGCATACAAACAGAAAAAATGAAAGGCATTCCATAAAGGCAAAATTGCTTTTCTTGCGGATTTGGAAATATCTGCCCCGTCTCGTTCGATGACTATATTTTTACCGCCCAGAATTGGCGAAGCCATCAAATGCCACCGCAGTGCATCCGAACCCTGTGTATTGTAAACTTCCGTCGGGGATGGATAATTCTTTTTGCTTTTGGAAAGTTTTTGATGATTTTCATCCAACACAACACCATGACACATACAGTTTTTAAACGGTATTTTATCAAACAAAGCAACCGACATCACAACCATGGAATAAAACCAACCCCTGGTTTGTGCTACATATTCAACAATGAAATCGGCAGGAAAATGGTTTTCAAACCATTCTTTGTTTTCAAATGGATAATGAACCTGTGCAAATGACATGGAACCGGATTCCAACCAGCAATCCAACACGTCTTCGACACGAACCATTTTTGATTTACCTGTCGGATCATCTGGATTTGGTCTGGTCAAAGAATCTATAAATGGACGATGTAAATCTTCAACCTTTACCCCGAAATCACG
>CAYIZJ010000061.1:0-232 GCA_964368045.1 uncultured Muribaculaceae bacterium | reverse complement strand
TTCCAGTTCCTGTATTGAACCGTAAACATCCATTCTGGGATATTTTGGGTTGTCGCTTTTCCAAACAGGTATCGGCGAACCAAAGAAACGATTACGGCTGATACACCATTCGCGCGCCCCTTCCAGCCATTTTCCAAATTGTCCGTCACGGATATGGGCAGGCATCCAGTTTATTTGTTTGTTCAATTCGACCATTCTGTCTTTGAATTTCGGCACATCCACAAACCAGCTG
>CAYIZJ010000060.1:0-3428 GCA_964368045.1 uncultured Muribaculaceae bacterium | reverse complement strand
AAAAACAGTTGAAATTGATCATGGACTGGGCTTTTCAACATTATATGCCCATATGTCCAAAATCAACGTCGTTCGTGGTGACTGGGTTCATCCTGGGGCCATTATTGGATTGGCCGGAAACAGCGGTCGTTCCACAGGTCCACACTTACATTACGAAATCAGATACAACGGCAGACAATTTAACCCAACCGCCTTTGTAAAAGAAGATCCAAAACCAAAAACCGACGAAGTTAAAACAGAAGAAGCTAAAACAGAAGAAGCTAAAACAGAAGAAAAAACTGAAGTTAAAGAAGAAACCGCAAAAAAATAAATCGATTAAGGAATAATTATAATGCTAGCATTTACAAACTCTAATGACAGAAAATCACCAACCATTATTGGGGCAGGCTGCACAATCAACGGTGATATTAAAACCAAAGAAAATTCAATCCAAATTCACGGAACCGTTATCGGCAATGTCAAAGCCGGAACAGTCATCATCGGCCGTGGTGGTAAAGTTGTCGGCAAAGTTGTCGCAACAAATTTATTTTTACACGGCTGTATCGAAGGCCCCGCAATCGTCGACAATGCCCACATTTTCAGCAACGCAACAATGATTGGCAAATTGTTTTTCCATAAAATCAATATAACAGGCAATGAATTTTTGGACTGTCATCTGTCAAAAAGAAAAGCCGAAGACACAGAGGCAAAATAATGATTAACAAAGAAATATCAAAAATATTTATCGCATCAGATCATCGTGGTGTTGGATTAAAATTATATTTAAATCAAATGTTATCCACCGCAGGATACGAAGTTGTCGATTTGGGAACAAATGATCACCATACAATGGTTGATTATGCAGATGTTGTAAAACCTTTGGCGGATGCTTTGTTAACAGATATCAACGCCCGTGGAATTGTAATCTGTGGAAGCGGTGCAGGGGTTGAAATCGCATCGAACCGTTATCGCCATATTCGTGCGACACGTTGCTTTACACCGGAACAGGCAACCGAAGACAGATTCCATATGGACACAAATGTTTTGGCATTGGCGTCGGACAATATCGATATTGAAATGGCATTCGTATGTGCCGAGGCTTTTTTAACGTCCCCGTTCGAAGCAATCGAACGACGCATAAACCGAATTAAAAAAATATCTTAAAAAACAAAATATCCCCGAACAATGGGGATTTTTTTACTCTAATAATTTGACAAGCATTTTAATCCGCACTATTATTAACCCAGCAATAAAACCCAAGGCATGCAAATGTTAATAAAAAACAGCATCGATTACAAATTTTGCGTCCATCATAACGCATTCGAACTATCTTATACTGAACACGATCCATACAACAGAAAATCCATAAATATATATGTGACTAATCCGGTTAATAAACCGCTTGTCGAAATTTTATTCGATGCGGATAAAAAAATCCCAAATCAGGTTGAAAATATAAAATACGAAGACATCAAAACCCAACAATTAACCGAACAGGTGATGAATAATATCTTGGCCGATTATCCAATTCCAACCGACCCAGAAATCGACGAAATACACGACTTTATAAAAGAAACCGAAATCGAAGACAAAATTTTACACAATAAATACATCCTTCCTTTATACGGATGGACAAATGAATTTCAAAGATTGCGCGAATTCGACCCCGAAATTTTCAACACTGCGGAAACACAATTGAAATTAAAATATCTTCATAAAAAAGGCAGGGAAATAATTTCAAATTCGAAAAAAACACGCCTGCAAAAAATGCGAATTCTTTTAACGCCTTTGAAAAACGACCCTGAATTCACAGATTTAAATGACGATAAAACAATAAAACTTAAATATGGTGGAATCATCAATATCGATTCTTATCTGCGGTCTTTAAAAGAACTTTTTACAAAAAGCCACGCAAAAAAATATTGCGGTGTATACAGAATACGTGAATTATTGGAAACATTTTTTAATTCACCATACGAACAATTTTTGGAATATTTTACCCATGATTCATTGGATTACACCCGTGATATAACAAAACAAAAACAATCATTTACACAAAAATTCCATTTAACATTGGTGCAATTGGCAGCTTATGAAAAGGCCCAGAAAAAAGTAACAGAAAAAATCAATTCACTAAAAAAAGAAGCGATAAAAAACAATATCAAAAATCTTGAAAAAAATATCTCTGGAATCGTTATAGCAAAAGAAGTAAATAAAAAAATAAAATCCGCAAAAGAAATCTTGGGCAATGATACTGAAATAACATTAAAACCAAATAGCGAATTGGCAAAAAAAATCGAACAAGAATTATTGTTATCGCTGCAAAACAATAAAAAGTCAAAACGCAGATAATCAATAATCGTCGTCATTGCGAAGGAGGGCACGACTGTGGCAATCCATTTACATCCGACATTGTCGTTAAAAATAAAAGATTGCCACAAAACCTATGGTTTCTCGCAATGAGGGTTTGAACAGTTTTTGAATTTGACTTGCATCGTTATTCGGTGTACTATTATTTCAAGATAAAAACAAAAGGCGGATACTAATGGTAAGATATTATTGCAGTGGCTTCGACATCAATAACGCTTTTGGTCATGGGCTAGGGGAAATGTTCAAAGCAGAATTAAAAAACACGAAGAAAATTGTTTACATCCCTGGCGGTGTCGATAAAATTGAAAAAGCAAAAACAAAACACGTTCCAATTTTCACAAATCATTTTAAGAATGTTGGGATAGAATTTGATACAGTAAATTTAATTACCCCTGACTTATCCCCTGATACAGCATCTAAAATGTGCAAAGAAGCAAGTTTTATTATGCTTTTAGGTGGCTGCCCGTTCAAGCAAAAAACAATGTGTGAAAAACTAGGAATAATCCAACTGTTAAAAAACTTTGATGTTGTTATGCTTGGATTTAGTGCGGGTGCAATGCTGATGTCAAAATATATTATAACTACCCCTTGCAGTGAAGAATACGCTGATTTTCGAATAGAAAACGGCTTGAACCTGGATGGAATAACTATATTTCCTCATAATAATACTTCATCTGCTGAATATCCGCAAGAATTGAAATTTGGCGACGAAACATACAGAAAAAACGATTTATTAAAACTGGTGCAACAATGCGGTCCATATTATTTATTGCAAGATAATCCAAGACCAGATGGCCTTACAGATATAAGTTTTATTAAATCAATAAAAGGCAAAATAGAAATCTGCATTGAAAATGACGGGAAAATCTGGCAAGTTGACCAAGATATCAAACTGTTAAATAACCAAAAAATAATGCGAAACAATCAATTACCTCATAAAACAAGATAAAAAATCAAACATCAAAAACAACCTATTGTTTTGACTAGTTTTTTTCAAAAACAAAATCGCCCCAAACGGGGCGATTTTTTTTATATTAAATTGAAATTATTTCACAACAAAGTTAACCATTTTATTTGGA
>CAYIZJ010000059.1:0-3462 GCA_964368045.1 uncultured Muribaculaceae bacterium | reverse complement strand
ATTTCTGGCGGAGACGAAGGGATTTGAACCCTTGATACGGCATATACCGTATACACGATTTCGAGTCGCGCGCATTCAACCACTCTGCCACGTCTCCGGATGGGATGAATATACACGGTGTAAAAAAAATTTGCAAGCATTTATATTTATTTTATTTAAAAAAGCTCTTGACAAGGTTACATCAGTTGATATATAATGTTCTTCGCAATTCGGGTATAGTTCAGTCGGTAGAACAGTGGACTGTTAATCCATATGTCGCTGGTTCGAGTCCAGCTACCCGAGCCAAGATTTAAACCACCATTTGGTGGTTTTTATTTTTGAATAAATACGGATTTTATGATATAATTTATGTTATGAACGAAAAACAAAAATTTATGCAAATTGCGGTGAATGAATCGGAAAAATTCATTTCAAACAATATTTCGGGCCCATTCGGGGCATGTATTGTACGGGGTGGCGAAATCATTTCAAAGGCACATAATCAGGTCGTTCAAAATAATGACCCCACGTGTCACGCCGAAATAAATGCAATTCGTAAAGCATGCCGAAAATTAAAGACATATGATTTGTCGGGCTGTGAATTATATTCATCCAGTATGCCGTGTCCAATGTGTTTGGCGGCCGCCCATTGGGCGAAAATTTCCGTGATTTATTATTCGGCGGATTCAAAATCGGTTGCAAAAATTGGCTTTGCCGATGATGATTTACACAATTCGTTTAAAACGGGGAATTTTAAAAAAATGAAAATTATCCAAATTCCAAACGATGCTGCAATTGACGTTTTAAAAAAATATCCCGGCACAATATATTGATATTTTATATGTTGCAAAAATCCTTTTTTAATGTTAATATCTATGCCGTCCGATAATAAAATATAAAAAGGAAAAAATTATGTTATTAAAAGGTAAAAAAATTCTTATAACCGGTGTTGCTAATGATTGGTCCATGGCATGGGCTGTGGCAAAAGCTGCCGCAGAACAGGGTGCCGAAATCGCTATGCCTTATGCTATGCCGGCTTTGGAAAAACGTGTTAAACCTCTGGCTGAATCTATTGGTGCAAAATTCGTCCAAGAATGCAATGTTCAAGATGATGAACAAATGGACGCTTTGTTTGCCGCTATCGAAGCAGAATGGGGAACTTTGGACGGTGTATTGCATGCGATTGCTTTTTCAGACAAATCTGAATTGATGGGCAAATATGCAGATACAACCCGTGAAAACTTTAAAAACACTATGGATATTTCAGCTTTTTCATTAGTTGATATTTCAAACCGTGCATCAAAATTGATGAAAAATGGCGGTTCTATTATCACTTTGACTTATTATGGTGGTGAAAAATCTGTCCCTAATTACAATGTTATGGGTGTTGCAAAATCAGCTTTGGATTCATCTGTTCGTTATTTGGCAAGTGATTTTGGTGCGGACGGTATTCGTGTTAATGCTATTTCGGCTGGCCCAATTATGACATTGGCATCCAGTGGCGTTGGCGGATTCAAAGCTATGTTGAAATTGAATGCGGATCAAACACCGTTGCGTCGTAATATGACATTAGAAGACGTATCCGGTGCGGCAATTTATTTTTTCAGTGATTTGTCATCTGGTGTAACTGGTGAAATCCACCACGTTGATTGTGGATATTCAACAACAGGTATGATGCCAAACGAATTAAAAGACATTATTTTGGATAATATTGAAAAATAAGTTTTTTAAAAGAATATAATAAAACGCCCAATAGGGCGTTTTATTTTTGTTTTGAATTAGCCACGCCATATACCAAAGACAGTAAAACAGGGCCTGTTTTGACAAGTCTTTTTTTAATCACATATTTTCTTTTTAATTTATTTACACGTTCTCGGTTTTCTTCGTAATATTTTTGACTGCCGGCAAGTAGTTTAGCTTTATTTTTTTTATAAAAATCACTTTGGTATTTTTGAATTTTGTCTTTGTTCTTTTCGGCCCATGCTTTTAATGCTTTACGGCCGTAATCTGGGTTTTTTGCCCGCCACTCTTTCCCGTAATTTGGATTTTTTAAAAACCATTCTTTAAGATATTTGGTCAAGCTTTCTCTGTTTTTATTTCTGTATGCCTTTGATCTTTCGGCATTTCTTTCTGGGTTTTTTGCCCGCCATCTTCGGGCGTTCTCTTTGGAATATTCTGGATTTTTTATCCGCCATTGTCGTTCATATTCCCTCTTTTTTTCTTTTTTTAAATCAGCCAGCATTTCAATTGCGGCGATTTTTTTCAATTCGTCGGGTATGGATGAATCCATTTCGGATATTAGCTCATCGATAATTTTATTATAAGAAAGATCAGTATTTTGTTTCATAAGTTATTTTTGTTTTGAATTAGCCACGCCATATACCAAAGACAGTAAAACAGGGCCAGTTTTCTTTAATCTGAGTTTTATTTTGCCTCTTCTTGACTGTTCTTTTGCTTTTTCTGGGTTTGCGGCACGATATCTTTGTTTTGCTGCTTTGACTTTGTCCGGATTTGCATCACACCAGCGTTTGTATCTGGCTTTGACTTTGTCTGGATTTGCTTCACGCCAGCGTTTGTTGGATTCTTTGATTTTTTCAGGGTTTTGTTCGTTCCATTTTTTTCTTGATTCTTTGACTTTTTCGGGATTTTGTTCGAACCATTTTTTTCTTGATTCTGTGACTTTATCCGGATTTTTTTCACGCCAACGTTTGTTGGTTTCTATGACCCGTTCATAATTGTTTTTATACCAGATATCTTTCGTCGCTTTTAAACGTTCTAAATTTTCAGCACGATATTTTTTATGATATTGTGCTTTTTGTTCTTTTTTGCGTTCTGTTTTATCGGAATTCATCCGTTCTATTTCGGTTGCGATGTATTGAGGGTTTGTTTTAATTGTTCTTTGGTAATAGGATTTTTGGCCGACCGCAGTATTAAACATATCTAATTTATTTATGTTAAAATCAAAGGGTAATTTTTTCGCAATATATGTAATGGTATCATCGTCCAGATTTGCGACCCCTTGGACGATATCGTTAAAGTCATCTTCGGATAAAATTTTATCCAATTTTTCTGATTTTAAAAATTCAGAAATTGATTTATCGGATGAAGAATCAAATAAATACCATTCGATGAAAACTTCGCTAAGGGTTTTTACTTTTGTGGATATGGAATCTGTTCCGATAAATTTAACAGAACCAAAATCATCGAATCCCAGACCGTTTGAATGGCCAAAGTCATCATATTCATCGTAAAAATTATCATAATTGTTCATTAAGTCGCCTATTATTTATAATTAAATAATAGTACAAAAAAAACAAAAGTCAAATTTTTTATTTCGTATTAGTATGGCAACATTTGAACCCAATGATTATGAAATATGACGGCCAAAACAAGTATGCTGATTACTGAAATCAATCTTTTGTCTTTGTTTTTTGCGGCCGTTATCATCCAATAAAAAGAAAAATACATAATCGCCAGCATAAT
>CAYIZJ010000058.1:0-3636 GCA_964368045.1 uncultured Muribaculaceae bacterium | reverse complement strand
TTGCTTTCTTTGTTTCCATAATGGCAATAAAAAAGCCCATAAACAATACCCACGCTCGCCGACTTGTTTGTCGTTAAATTCAATCAATTCTTTGGATTGGGTTGTTAATTTATCAACAACAGCCTCGAACGAAGATTCTTTACGCAATTGCGAAATTTCGGCATATCTTTGTTTAATGTCGTTTATAAAATCTTTGATTAAAAAATCGTTTAAATTATCGTGTGTCATTTTATTTATGTCTTTGGTTATATGTGCATTATAGTTTTGGTCGCCCCCATTCGCAAGGCTTTTTAATATTTGTTGATTTTGGTTTTTTTTAACTTATAATGAATTTGATAAAAATAAAAAAGCGGTAAAAGCAATGAAAGATATAAAAAATTTAATTTTCGATATGGATGATACTTTGTATCCAGCAAGTCTGGGTCAGAATGATAAAATCAAAGTAAAACAAAAGCAGTTCTTTGAAAATTCAAAATATACAGTCCAAGATTTTATGACACATGGTTTTGATGTTTTCAGAAAAGATAAAGACTTTGACTGGGACAGATGTTCACGTTTTATTTGTGATGTTGATATTTCCGCAATAAAACCAGTGCCTGAATTGGATAAAATTTTAAAAAACATAAATCAAAAAAAGATTGTTTTTACAAATTCTCACCCCGAAAAAATGGATAAAATTTTGAATCAGATGGAATTATCAAATTCGTTTGATTTAAAAATTTGCCCACACGATTTGGATTTTTATTTTAAACCAGAATTAAAATGTTTTGAAAATATGTTCGCCAAAGCAAACATTGATGCAAACTCTTGTATGTTTTTCGAAGACAATTTGGATAATTTAAAAGTGGGTAAAAAGCTGGGTATGACAACAGTTTACATTTTCGAAAACCAAATCGAAAAACCAGCATTCTGTGATTATGTTTTCCCAAATATAGTAACCGCATTAAAATCGATTTCGACCCATTTAAAATAATATTTATTTTCCGGTGGAGCCAAATCCACCAGCTTGTCGGGATGTGTCGGATAATTCGTCGACTTCGATAAAGTCAATTTCTGGGGTGATTTTTTCAATCGTAAATTGTGCGACTTTTTCCCCAGCCGATATAATTGTGCCATCAACATTTAATGAATGAAAAACTGCCAATAATTCGCCACGATATCCGTTGTCTATGACAGCGACCGAATTGGACAATGATAACATCTTTTTATATGCACCAGACGAACGGTTATATAATTTTAAACCATAACCTTCGGGCAATTCAAATGCCCAGCCCGTTTTCACCAATGTTGGTTTATTATATGGAATATGTATAGTTTCAACCGCATATAAATCATAATAATCACCCGTATGAGTCCGATTTGGAATTATTGCATCGGGGTGCAGTCTTTTTAATTTTATTATATGTTTATCGTTTTTCATAAATTTTTCCATTATTTCAAAGGCAAGTAATCGTACTTCGCATTTTCGGTGCTGGTTAAAAAGCGGATTTTTTCATCTTCGAAAATCAGAGCACAGTTATTATCCAAACCAATGCCCGAAATTCCTTTGGATGTCAGCATATCTGATATTATTTTTTTGTCTTCGTCCGATTTTTTATTCCAATGTGGAACGCAAAATCCAGATATATAACCCAATCCTGCCAATACATCAATTTTTGACATATCACCATCAATATAATCATCGTTATCATACCAATCAAACCAACAGATTGCACCAGCAGATAAACCGGATATAATTATTCCATTATTGTATGCATTGTTTAAAATTTTGTCGGTGTTTGTGTTTCGTAAGGTTTCTATCAATAGCTTGGTATCCCCGCCGCCGATATAAACAATGTCTGTGTTCATTATTGCGGATTCAATTTCATCAAAACTTAAATTGCCAGTCGCCAGATTTAATCTGGAAACATCACATTTTAAAACGCCAGCAAAATGATCACAAATGTTTCCATAATAAGCATCGCTGTCGTTGTTTGCCGCCCCTATATATAATAACCTTGGGTTGGCTTTATTAGACAGGCGAATGATTTCATTATCAATTGCCATTGTTTCATTTGGCAAATATTTTTTTGTCCCATCGGGAAAAGTTTTTGTGCGTCCAATTTCGCCACCGCCGATTGCAATAATGACCTTTTTCATAGCATAAATCCTTTTTTATATTATATCATAATGCAGACTTATTGTACAATTAAATATTAAAATCTTGCGGATAAAATGCTTTTATGCGATAATAAAAATACAATGGAATATAAAATGAAACCAGATTTATCTTTGTGGCAACCAACAGGTGTGGGGCGGGCATATCCGACCCCGTCCCGTAAATCTTTTGCGGCGGTTTATCGCAAAGCTAATAAGACATTAGTTGTTGTTTCAACCACACATTATGCGGATAAAGATTTTGAAATGATAAATCATTGTTTTGATAAATATAAACCAAATATTGCCGTTGTTGAACATCCGCATTCCAAAACAAAATCAACAGGATTTAATAGTGTTTCCGAACAATATGTGGCGGGTATCGCTGGTATGTCAAATTTACCTGTTATGCTGGCGGACGGGGATGATTTGGATATAGCCCGTGCGATTATAAAAAATGTTCCACAGCATTATGAAACTTTTCAGGTAAAGTTTTTGCTGGATCAGGTTATGTTTGAAAAAAGAAAGACAAATAAGATTTTAACCGTTGAACAGGCATTGGATATTTATCGAAAGCATTTATACAAAGACTGGATGCCAGAACCCATGACCGCAAATCAGGTGAAAAAGTGGTTGAACACACATTATGGTTTGGAACAGTCCGACGATATGTTGGATAAACTTAAAACTTATGATGATTTTGGTGCCAGTATTTTGACCCCCGATGAAACGGGTGGTATGATAAATCAAATGCATTTTTATCGGAATAAATTCGCCCGTGATCCGATGATGTTGGAAAATGTTTTTTTTGCGTTAAATAATTATGATACGGTTATTTATGCAATCGGCAGTGGCCATTTGATTTCACAAAAGAAAATTTTTGAAGCCGAATTTGGTATGCCTGAAATAGTGTATGATTTTGAACCTTCGCAAAAAATCGAAATCCCAAAAGATTTAAAATTGGATATAAAAACACCGAATAAATTTCAAATTGCGAAAAATAAATTAAAAAATCCATCTGTGGATGTTGTATATCCTGAAAATACAAAGTTTAAATAAAAAACCCGCAACTGCGGGATTTTTTATTTGTTTTGTATACGTCCAAAAGTGTCGTGTATGTGGTTTATTATAAGGTTAATTAAAACAAAAGGCCTTAGAAATGAATCAAAAAAACATCATTTTAAACTATTTAAATAATACGATGCAAAAAAAATTCACGGGAAAACAAAAAAGAAATTTGTTGAATTTCGTCGAAGAACATAGTGAATTTTTACTGGGGTTTGAAATTGAAAAAAAATGGGACCCAAGGGTTGAAAAAAACGATGGCTTTGATTCTTTTGAACGGGGTGATGGTACGAATAAAAAAACAAAGCTGCCAAAAGATATTGAAACTTTGCGTTATTTTTTGAACAAAGTCAGATATAAAAAAACAGATGTCCCAGGATTTGATGATACGACAAAAACTGTTATGGAATCTTTTCAGTTGCCGGAAAATTGTTT
>CAYIZJ010000057.1:0-3643 GCA_964368045.1 uncultured Muribaculaceae bacterium | reverse complement strand
TTTATAATTTCAACTGGGTAAATTTATTTGAATACGTATGGTTAACTCTGTGGGCAGGTACTATTTATATACCTTTTACCGAACTGGCAAAAAGGATTACAAATGATAGATAAAGAAATATCAAAAACCTTTGATCGCCGGACGACTTTGTTTATAGGCGGGTTTACAGTTATAACATCTCTTCTTGTTATGCGTATGTTACAGATGCAGTTGTTCAATTACAAAACTTATAAAAAAAAGGCTGAAAACAATTCGTTCCGTATTCAGTACAATGTTCCTGAACGTGGAAAGATTTTATCTGTGAACAACAGCATTATTTCAACCGATAGCCCAATTTACAGAATTTATATAATTCCCGAAGAAGTCAAAGATATGGACGAGATGTTAAAAATTTTAACCGCTGAATTATCGCTGACCAAAAAAACAATCGAAAGAATTAAAACCCGTATTCGCAGACAACTTAGATTTCAACCTGTGTTGATAAGCGAAAATTCAGACTGGTCGAAACTGGCGTCTTTGCAAATTTTAAATTTATCTGGGTTGCATATCAAAAGTGGCTTTTCCCGTAAATACAAACTGGGCGAAGCCGGTGCTCAAATATTTGGATATGTTGGTGATTCAAAAACTCAATCATTAAAGGCACCTTTTTTCAAAACGGGTATTACCGGATTGGAAAAGTCTTTTGATGATCATTTAACCGGTATTCCTGGTCAAAATGTTATGATTACAAATGTACAGGGACGAATAACAGGCGAAGACAAAGAACAATTCGTTCCAACCAAATCAGGGGATAATTTACGCCTGACTATTGATGAAAATATTCAAAAGATTCTTTTTGATTCTTTGGCTGCGAACAAATCTGGATGTGGTGCGGTGATTGAAATTGAAACAGGCAATATTATTGCGATGGTATCTGCACCCAGCTTTCACCCAGAAAGATTTCAAAACGAAGACGGGGACGAATATATCGCAACATTATCAAACGATTATACAAAACCATTTATGAACAAAGCATTGGAAGGTTTGTATCCACCAGGTTCGACTTTTAAAATAGTTGTGGCACTGGCGGCACTGGAAGCCGGTGCAACAAACGAACGTGAAAAAGTCCATTGTCCCGGATATTGGGATTACTTTGATCGCCGATATCACTGTTGGGATGCATCTGGTCACAATAGCGTTAATTTGGCTGATGCACTTAAACATTCTTGTGATATTTATTTTTATCAAATCGCATTGCGTATTGGTATCGCATCGATTAAAAATATGGCCCATAAATTGGGACTGGGCGAAAAATTTATGGATGAAATATTACCACGTGAAATGGCAGGCGTTATACCCGACAGACAATGGAAAGAAAAAAGAATAGGGTACAGCTGGTTACACGGTGATACAATTATTTCAGGAATCGGTCAGGGCTTTATATTAACAAACTGTTTGCAATTGGCTGTTATGATGGCACGAACTGTATCGAATAAAAAAGTTATGCCAAATTTAATCCATGGTAAATCAACCGGAAAATTCGAAGATTTGGGATTACAAAAAAAACATATCGCAGCTGTTATGAAAGGATTGGAACAAGTTATGCGTCCGGGCGGAACAGCGTCCGGCAGTGCGATAAACGTAAATGGCAAACGTATGGGCGGTAAAACTGGAACGTCCCAAGTTCGAAGCATTTCCAGACAAGAACGTGAAACAGGTATTTTAACCGACAAAGATTTAAAATGGAATCAAAGAAACCATGGGCTTTTTGTAGGATATGCACCTTTGGATAAACCAAAATATGCAATATGCACAATCACAGAACATTCACAAACCAGTTCACCTGCGGCACGATCGGCTGCACAAACAATGAAAGAGTTATTAAAATAATGGCGATACAAACCAGATTTTCAAATTCCAGTATGATGAAATTGGATGAAAAGATTAAACGCTTTTCCTGGCCACTGTTTATATCCGTGTGCATTGTATTGGTTGTGTCACTTGTTATGTTATATTCGGCCGGTGGTGGATCATGGCGGCCATATGCTTTGTCCCAACTTAATAAAATGGTATTGGCTTTTGGTGTGTTTTTTATTGCGGCCTTTATAAATATAAAAACTTGGATTAAATTTTCGTACCTGATTTATGCGGGTGCTTTGGCTATGATTGTTATGGTGACTTTTTTTGGTCACACCGGTATGGGGGCTCAACGATGGCTGGATTTAGGATTTGTATTTATTCAACCATCTGAATTTATTAAAATTGCGCTGGTTATATCTTTGGCTCGATATTTTTCGTGGATGAATTCAGTCGAAGTAAAAAATATGAACAATTATTTAATACCAGTTTGTCTTTTTTCTGTACCTTTTTTGTTTATCGTGGCACAGCCCGATTTGGGGACCGCATTATCTTTGGCTATGATTGCGGGCGGGATGTTCTTTGTTGCGGGTGCACCACGAAAATGGTTTATAACCGCATCAATTGTCGGGGTTTTGTCGCTGCCCGTTGTTTGGTATGGCGGTATGCACGATTATCAACGTCAACGTGTTATTACTTTTATGAACCCAGAACAAGATGTATTGGGGGCGGGATATCAAATTACTCAGGCAAAAATTGCATTCGGCAGTGGTGGTCTTGTTGGAAATGGTTATATGTCGGGAACACAATCCCAACAACAATTTTTACCGGAAAAGCAAACCGACTTTATTTTCACGATGCTGGGTGAAGAGTTCGGATTTATAGGGGCTTTTACTTTGATTTCGGCTTATATAACTATAATATTTTTACTTTTATCTATATCTAAAAAATCAAAAAACAGATTTGGGCAATTGCTGTGCTTTGGTTTTATGTTGAATTTTTTCATTTATTATTTTATAAATATCGCAATGGTTCTTGGATTGATGCCAACAGTTGGCGTTCCATTACCACTTGTATCATTTGGCGGATCCAGCCTGTTATCATTGATGTTTGGGTTGGGATTATGTCAAAACGCTTATATAAACAAAGACCAACAACTATCCGGCAAAGGGGCATAAGATGAACTTACTTATCGTTGAATCACCATCCAAGGCAAAGACTATTGAAAAATATCTGGGCAAAGACTGGCGGGTTGTTGCATCCGTCGGCCATGTTCGTGATTTGGTCCCAGAAAACGGAAGTGTGGATATCGAAAATAATTTTGCAATGAAATGGCAAATTATGGACGGCAAAGAAAAACAAATTAAACTGATTGTTGATGAAATTAAAAAAGCCGACAATGTTTATCTGGCATCCGATCCGGACCGTGAAGGTGAAGCAATCGCATGGCATATTTTAGATATTTTACATGAAAAAAAAGTATTAAAAAACAAACCTGTTTATCGTGTTGTTTTTAATGAAATTACAAAAAAAGCAATTTTAAAATCTATTGATGAACCTCGTGAAATTGATACAAATTTGGTTGATGCGTATCTTGTTCGTCGTGCATTGGACTTTTTAATTGGATTTGGCATATCCCCATTATTATGGCGTAAAAATTTGGGCAAATCTGCTGGTCGTGTTCAATCGGTTGCGGTTAAATTGGTTGTGGATAAAGAAGTCGAGATTGAAAAATTCAAAGCCCAAGAATACTGGTCGCTGGTTGCGAATTGTTCGAAAAGCAAAGATAAATTCGATGCGAAATTAT
>CAYIZJ010000056.1:0-4179 GCA_964368045.1 uncultured Muribaculaceae bacterium | reverse complement strand
TGGCGGCGGCGGTGGTCGTGGTGGATTCGGTGGCGGAGATCGTGGCGGAAGATTTGATTCAAAGTCCGCACCAAAACGCACAGTCGTTTTTTCAAAATAAAATAAAAAAATCCCCTTTTGGGGGATTTTTTTTTAAAAAATAGTCTGTCAAAGGCGATTATTTTTCTTGAAATATCGGCTTTATTTGATTATGATATTGTTTTATTTCATATGATTATAACGGATGATGAATATGACGCCAAAAATAACAATAGTTACAGCAACTTTTAACCTGATTAAATCGGGGCGTGGGGATTTTTTTATCAAATGTTTGGAATCTGTGTATAATCAGTCTTATAAAAATTATGAACATTTAATTATAGACGGCGGGTCGAATGACGGTACAGTTGATTTGTTAAAAAAATATGAAAAGTTAGGGTGGATAAAATATATATCCGAACCGGATACCGGTATATATAATGCTTTTAACAAAGGTATAAAAAACGCAGCCGGTGATTATGTTGCTTTTTTGGGGTCGGATGATTATTACTTTGACGATAATGCTTTTGATATGATTGCAAATAAATTAAATGATGACAAAGCCGATTTTATCGGGGCTTGTACTGTGAATGTGAATGAAAAAGACAAAATAATCAGAATTGATAAACCAAATATTTTGGCTTTTCCATATAGTATGATTTTTGGGCATCAAACGATTTTTATGTCGAAAAAAATGCTGAACGAATTAAATGGCTTTGACGAAGGGTATAAACTGGCGGCAGATTTTGATATACTTAATCGTGCCATTGTGGCGGGGTATAAATTTTCTGTGTTAAATGAAAATGTTGTTGCATTTCGAACAGGTGGTGTATCCGATGAACGTGATTGTTCGGGCGAATATATACAGGTTATTCAAAATATATTGGGTGTGTCAAAAAAAGACACTGTTCGCATAAATGAAAGCAAATATTTAACAAAAGATTTGTTTGAAAAAATTGCAAAAAATCTGAATGCTGGATATAAACAAAAATTGAATGGTTATAATAAAAAAAGATTTTATAAACGTATCTTGAAACAATTGGTTACAATACGAATAAAGGGTCATAATAAAATGATTAAATTGTTGGGTGTAACCGTTTATGGGGGGCAAAAATGAAAACTTATTACATAGTTAGCGGGGGATTCGATCCAATACACGAAGGTCATATCGCAATGATTTTAGATTCTGCGAAAAAATCTGATGGTGTTATTGTTCTTGTAAATTCGGATGATTGGCTGGTTCGTAAAAAAGGCAAAGGCTTTCAAAATTTTACAACACGGTCATCGATTTGTTCCGCGTTAAAGGGCGTTGTAGATGTGATTGCTTTTGATGATTTGGATAATTCGGCGTCGGATGGTATAAAACGTGCCCGTGAAAAATATCCCGATGCAAAATTGGTTTTTGCAAACGGTGGTGATCGTGGTTCTGGAAATATCCGTGAAGACGATATTTGCAAAGAATTAGATGTTAGTCTGGAATTTGGGGTTGGGGGTGATTTCAAAGCGAATTCATCATCTTGGATTTTGGAAAAATGGTATGAAAAAAATTAAATAAAAAAAAGGGAAAAAAATGAAGGTAGCATTGGTTACAGGTATCACAGGACAAGACGGGTCTTATTTGGCCGAATTGTTGTTGGAAAAAGGGTATATGGTTCACGGTATAAAAAGACGTGGTTCTTCTTTTAATACCGCAAGAATTGATCATTTATACGATCATCCGAATTTAAAATTACATTATGGTGATTTGACAGATTCCACAAACTTAATCAGATTGGTCGGGGAAATCCAACCAGATGAAATTTATAATTTGGGGGCACAAAGCCACGTTAAAGTTTCATGGGATTGTCCAGAATTTACAGCCGATACCGATGCAATCGGAACTTTGCGTTTATTAGAAGCTATTCGCATTAACGGGTTGGAAAAGAAAACAAAATTTTATCAGGCTTCAACTTCGGAATTGTATGGTTTAATCCAAGAACCTGTGCAATCTGAAACAACACCTTTTTACCCACGTTCCCCATATGCAGTTGCTAAATTATATGCTTATTGGATTGTGGTAAATTATCGTGAAAGTTTTGATATGTTCGCATGTAATGGTATTTTGTTTAACCATGAATCACCTCGTCGTGGGGAAACTTCCGTGACCCGTAAAATTACAATCGCTGCGACACGAATTTCCCAAGGATTACAAGACTGTTTATATCTGGGTAATATGGATGCAAAACGTGATTGGGGTCATGCCAAAGATTATGTAATGGGTATGTGGCAAATGTTACAACAAGATAAACCAGAAGACTTTGTCTTGGCGACAAATACAACGACATCAGTTCGTGATTTTTGTAAAATGACTTTTGCAAATTTGGGAATCGAATTGGAATGGTCGGGTACGGGCGTCGATGAAAAAGCCGTAAACAAAGCAAACGGTAAAACAGTTATCGCAGTCGACCCAAGATATTTCCGCCCAGCAGAGGTTGAATTATTGTTGGGAGATGCAACAAAAGCAAAAGAAAAATTAGGTTGGAAACCAGAATATGATTTGGAAATGCTGTGTCGTGAAATGGTCGAATCCGATTTGGAAATGGCGAAAAAAGATAAAGTATTAACCGATAGTGGTTTCGATGTTAATCCACCAAGAGAAGATTAAAAAATATGCAAAAAGATTCAAAAATTTTATTGGCGGGACATTCTGGGCTTGTGGGGTATGCTATTCATTGTGCTTTGTTTTATTAGGGTTATACCAATTTGATTTTGAAAAATTCAAAAGATTTGGATATGACAAGACAGGCCGATGTCGAGGCCTTGTTCGAAGCAGAAAAACCAGAATATGTTATTATTGCCGCAGCCAAAGTCGGCGGAATTATCGCAAATAATACATATCCCGCTGAATTTATTTATATTAACACTATGATTGCAACCAATATTATTCACAGTGCTTATAAATATGGTGTGAAAAAATTATTGAATTTGGGGTCTTCGTGTATTTATCCAAAACTTGCACCGCAACCAATGAGTGAAGACAGTTTATTAACGTCTGAATTGGAACCGACAAACGAAGCATACGCAATTGCAAAAATTGCTGCGATAAAATTATGCAAATATTATAATATGCAATATGGAACGAATTTTATCTCTGTAATGCCGACAAATCAATATGGTTCGGGCGATAATTTCAATATGGAAACGGCTCATTTGTTACCGATGGTTATGCGTCGGTTTCACCTTGCTAAATTGTTGGCAAATGGCGATTTAAATGCGATTGAAAAAGATTTGCAGCGATATAAACTGGGGTGGGGTATTGACGATGATAATATAACCGTTGATGAAAAACTTGCAAAAATCGGAGCATACAAAGACAAAGTCGTTATGTGGGGTGATGGATCTGTTTATCGTGAATTGATGTCGTCCGACGATATGGCGGATGCTTGTATTTATTTGATGGAATCCAAGGATGCGTCGGATGTGGGCGAATTTGTTAACATTACTTCTGGCGATGATATTCAATTAAAAGATTTGTTTGAAATTGTAAAATCAGTTGTTGGTTTTGATGGGAAAATTGAATATGACACATCCAAACCAAATGGAACTCCACGTAAAATGATGGATGCAACAAAAATAAAATCATTGGGTTGGGAACCTAAAATATCTTTGGAAACTGGTGTCAAAGATTTTTACGAATGGTACAAAGGGTAATCAAATATGGATATTTTTTCAAAAAAAAATAAAACAGAATTTGAAAAGCTTATTTTAGGTGTTTACAAAAAGGATAAAAATTATTCAATTGTAAAAACCAAAAATAAAAGTAAAATCGCTGTTGTTTATTTTTCTTCGAATGCTTTTTTCAAAAAAAATGAACAAAGTTTTTATGAAAAATTGAAATATCAGGATAGATATGAATTTAAAAAACGCCGCATAAAATCGGGTGAAAAACACATTTTTTTACGTGATATTTTTTTGAATTGGTATTTTCTGGGTATCAATGAAAAAATAAACACGATTGATAAAATTTTCGAATTTTTAAAAAAAGAAACCAAAGGTTACAAAGTAATAACAATGGGGCTGTCTGGTGGTGGTTATATGGCTATGTTGATGGGGTCTTTGTTAAAGGCGTCATATGCTTTTTCTTTGTCGGGTCAAATTGATACTTTGGCATTTATGGGTGGA
>CAYIZJ010000055.1:0-4182 GCA_964368045.1 uncultured Muribaculaceae bacterium | reverse complement strand
GTCGAAGCAAAATAATTAAAATAAGTTATCGATAATTTATCGGTAACTTGTTTCAAATTTCTGTCAAAGACTGATGGTGTTTGATTTAATCAAACTTAATTCCCATCATAGACAAAGAGATAATATCTTTGTGGCAGGAACAAAGCCCCAATCACAGATTGGAATATTAACAAAAAAAGCTGAGGAATATGACATATGAGACGGACTGAAAAATCAGACTTGATTTCATCGTTGCAAGCATCTTTGCAAGATGCGAATGGTGTTTTTGTTGTTGAAAATCACGGCCTTAACGTTAAAGAAATGGAACAATTGCGTAATGAATTGCGTGAACATGTTTCATTATTTAAAGTTGTAAAAAACCGTTTGATGAAATTGGCATTACAAGACACAGAATTCGCCCCAGTATCCGAATTGATGAAACGCCCAACTGCTGTTGCTGTTGCAACAGACTCTTTGGCGGTCACCAAAATTTTGGCAAAATTTGCTGAAACTCATCCAAATTTATCTATTTTGGGTGGTAAAATGGATGCTGATCTTCTTGACACAGAAGGCGTAATGCAATTATCCAAGCTTCCATCTTTGTTGGAAATCCGTGGCACAATCGCACGTATCTTGATCGAACCTGCATCAAGATTGGCCCGTGTTTCAGCAGAATATGGAAAAAAAGAAGCATAAAAAGTCAAAAACAAAGTTTTTTGATTTTTTGTAATTAAACAAAAATCTTTATTAAAAAAAAGGATGTTAAAATGGCAGATATTCAAAAATTGGTTGAAGAATTGTCAAAGTTGAGTGTTTTGGAAGCAGTTGAATTGTCCAAAGCATTGGAAGAAACTTGGGGTGTTAGTGCCGCTGCAGCTGTTGCAGTAGCAGGCCCAGCAGCTGGCGGTGCAGCCGCTGAAGAAAAAAGCGAATTTGACGTAGTATTGGCTGACGCTGGTGCAAACAAATTGGCTGTTATCAAAGCTGTAAAAGATATCACTGGTTTGGGATTGGGCGAAGCTAAGGCTTTGGTCGAATCTGCACCAAAAGCAGTGAAAGAAGGTGTTGCTAAGGCTGATGCTGAAAAATTGAAAGCAGACTTAGAAGCAGCAGGTGCAAAAGTAGAATTGAAATAATTTAACTTTTAACCCACAGGTTTTTATAATTACCTGTTAAAAAAAAATTAACCGCATAAGTATTTATGTGGGAAAATATAGCCCGCCCGATGTAACGATTTACAAAAGGCGGGCGAACAAGCGTAAAAAGTGTGTAACTTTTTCGTTTGCAAAAAATATCTAAAAAATAAAGGATTCATACAATGGCAGTTATCCAGAAACTTAGAAAATCTTTTGGTAAAAGTTTTTTGCAAACTCAGCTCCCCGACTTGGTCGAAATTCAATATAATTCTTATAAAGATTTCTTGCAAACTGACGTAAAGCCTGAAAATCGTAAAAACGTTGGATTGCAAAATGTATTTAATTCTATATTCCCTATCACAGATTCCACCGGCAGTGCCGAATTGGAATTTATCGAATATAAATTAGATAATCCAAATTATACCGTAAAAGAATGTATGTTGAGAAATATGACTTATTCCGGTAAATTAAGATTAAAGCTGAGATTGATATTGTGGGACGTCGCAGAAGATGGTTCAAAATCTTTGCGCGAAACCAAAGAACAAGAAGTATTTATGGGCGAAGTCCCATTGATGACAGAAAGAGGAAGCTTTATCGCAGCCGGGGTCGAACGTGTTATCGTATCACAAATGCATCGTGCCCAAGGTGTTATATTCGGAACAACAAAAGAATCTAAGATTGCCGGAAATCCTGTAACTTATAATGCAAGAATCATCCCAGAAAACGGAAGCTGGATCGATTTCGAAGAATCAAAAGGTGTGATTTACACACGTATCGATAGAAATCGTAAATTATTGGTAACAACTTTGTTGCGTTGTCTTCCAACTGATGCTGATAACGAAGCATGGGAATTAGACCCAAGAAAAACCAATATTTCAGGTATGACAGATTCGGAAATTTTGGGTGCTTTTTATCAAAAAATTTCTTTGAATTTCGACGGTAAATTCTGGGAAGGTGATGTAGCTAACTTTGAAGGTTTAAACAAATATCGTTTGGGATTTGATTTGTTAAATCCAAAAGATAAAAAAGCTATGTTAACTAAATCCGAAAGATTAAGCCCGAAAAAATTATCAAAAGTTACTTCGAAAACTTATGTTACATCTGCTGAATCTTTGGTTGGACAATTCTTGTTCGATCCAATCACATCAGCCGGCGAAGT
The DNA here is from genome assembly GCA_964368045.1 of uncultured Muribaculaceae bacterium. Classification (GTDB taxonomy): domain Bacteria; phylum Pseudomonadota; class Alphaproteobacteria; order Rs-D84; family Rs-D84; genus CAUTNA01. Next base: position 1,908 of record CAYIZJ010000055.1, on the reverse strand, counting down.
AGTTTATCCATCAGGCGTTGAAATCACAGAAGAAGTTTTAGCTGATATCGAAAAATTAAATGTTAAAAATATTTCACTTATTGCGATTGACAATGTAACTGTAACCGCACATATGCGTAATACTTTGATTGCAGATAAAACATTAAATCGTGAAGACGCTTTGATCGACATTTACAACATCATCAGACCAGGTGAAAAACCAACAATCGAAGCTGCGGCGAATTTATTTGCACGCCAAGGTTTTGATTCTTCTTTTTATAACTTGTCTGCGGTTGGTCGTTTCAAAATGAACAAACGCTTGAAAATTGAATCGTTAAAAGATTTAGAAGAAGATACATTGTTACGTAAAAGCGATATTTTAGCTGTGTTGAAAACATTGACCAACATCATCGACAGAAAAGATGATATTGATGATATTGATAACTTGTCAAATCGTCGTGTCAGAACTGTTGGCGAATTGTTGGAACAAAATTATCGTATCGGTATGATCCGTATCGAAAGAATTGTTCGTGAACAATTGTCTTCTGCGAATATCGCATCGATGGAACCAAAAGATGCAATCAATGCAAAACCTTTGACTGCATTGGTATCTGAATTTTTGGGAACATCACAATTATCACAATTTATGGAAGCGTATAATCCGCTATCTGAATTGGAACATAAACGTCGTATTTCTGCATTGGGTCCGGGTGGTTTGAACCGTGAACGTGCGGGTATTGATGTTCGTGACGTTCATGCGACTCATTATGGTCGTTTGTGTCCGATCCACACACCAGAAGGTCAAAACATTGGTTTGATTTCTCACCTTGCAACTTATGCCCGTGTTAATCCATATGGATTTATCGAAACACCGTATCAAAAAGTTGTAAATGGTGTCGTAAACGATGAAATCATTTATTTGACTGCGGACGAAGAATTGGGTCATAAAATTGCACAGGGTAATACACCAACAGATAAAAAGGGTAATTTGGCCGAAGAACACGTAACAGCACGTGTTGACGGTGAATTTACATTGGTTCCAAAAGAAGAAATCGATTTAATCGACGTTGAACCAAGACAGGTGGTATCCGTTGCAACAGGTTTAATCCCATTCGTTGAAAACGACGACGCGAACCGTGCTTTGATGGGTTCGAATATGCAACGTCAAGGTGTTGCATTATTGCGTTCTGATTCTCCGTTGGTGGGAACAGGTATCGAACGTGAAGTTGCCCGTGACAGCCGTACAGGCGTTTTGGCAAAGCACGACGGTGTTGTTGAATCTGTTGACGCAAATCGTATCGTTATCAAAAATATTAACAAAAGCGGTAATGTCGTTGGTGTTGATATTTATAATTTGGAAAAATTTGAACGTTCAAATTCAGACACAATGATACACCAAAAACCATTGGTAAAAGTAGGCGACAAAGTATTCAAAGATGATATGATTGCTGACGGTTCTTCGATGAACTATGGTGATTTGGCTTTGGGTAAAAACGTATTGGTCGCATTTATGCCTTGGCGTGGTTATAACTATGAAGACTCTATTGTTATTTCCGAACGTATTTCCCGTGATGACGTATTTACATCTGTAAAAATCGTTGAAAAGAAATACACTGTTCGTGATACACAATTGGGACCTGAAAGTTTCACTCGTGATATTCCAAACGTTGGTGAAGAAGCTTTGAGAAACTTGGACGAATCCGGTCTTATTTATATCGGTGCCCATGTGAAACAAGGTGATATTTTGGTCGGTCGTGTTTCCCCGAAATCGGAAACTTTGCCGGACCCAGAAGAAACATTGTTGCGTGGAATCTTTGGTGAAAAAGCTTTGAATGTTAAAGATACTTCATTGCGTGTTGGACCAAACGAAGAAGGCGTTGTTATCGGTGTTAATGTTTTAACCCGTCACGGTGTTAAAAAAGACGAAAG
>CAYIZJ010000054.1:0-4211 GCA_964368045.1 uncultured Muribaculaceae bacterium | reverse complement strand
ATATCTGGTCGGGGCGACATGATTCGAACACGCGACATCTTGGTCCCAAACCAAGCACTCTACCAGACTGAGCTACGCCCCGATTACCGAACAATTATGACAAATATTTTTTTCATTTGCAAGTTATTTTTTATTTATTTTTCATTTTATAACCACACGACAATACAATAGATTTTTTTAACCCAGTCACCCTATTTTGCAACACAGATTTAAAAAGACTTTCCAAATCAGGTATAAAATCTGTTTCGAAAATTTTGAAAAAATCCTTTTCTTTGTCATTTAATGGCACCATACCTTCATCTTCGAAAATAAATCTTGCTTGTAAATGTATGCGTTTTCGAAATTGAAACAAAATATCAAAAAATTCCAGAATCCAGAAATATAAAAATTGAATCTTTTCATCAAAATTCCATTGTAATTGTGAATTTTTTGTTCGTGGTAATTTGTTCACCAAATCCCACAAGTCCTTTTTTGCCAAAGATTTACTGTACATCGCAGACAACATTGTTATATAACCAGACATTTCAAAATCAATGAATGAAATATTGTTTTGGTCATCCATTATTATATTGTCATGGTGCAAATCCCCATGAACAAAGACCAATGTTTTATTTTCCGGCAAATTTGCCAAGTAATTAAAAATTCCCATTATCAATTCCACGTTTTTTTTACCGATTTTGTCGGAAAAGAACCGTGTTAATTCAAATGCTTCTTCATAACTTAAATCTTCGATGCAATCAGTTTTATCATTTTTTTGGGTTTTAAAAAGCTCGGACATATCGTTAATAAGGTGCGATAATGCGATTGTCATTTTTTCTTTGGCGGCTTCTTTTTTTACGGGACACATTTTTAATTTTGATAATTTTGTTATGGTGTGACCGATGGCGAATTCTTCGTAAACTTTTCCGTTTGAAATAAAAGTCTTTGGCACGTTGTAATTTGGATTTTTTAAATTTCGCACCCTGTTTGAAATTTCTTTGGCATATTTTTGTTCGGACATCCAAAAAAGGCATCTGTCTTCTTCGATTGAATACTGGGGCAACAATTGTTTTTTAACAAATAGCCCATTTAATGCGGAAATTTTTTCAACATAAGTCCAATGACCCGAAGGTATATCCCCAACAGCATTGGCCGATTCCGTAATTTCAAAAGACTTTGATTTTATAGCCATACTCAATATATTCGTACAAAATAAAATCAAAGTCAAGATTTAATTACAATCCGCAAATAAAAAAATCGCCACCAAGACCGCTGGTTTCTGACAATGACGGCTGTTTAATAATTATTTCTTTGTTCCTGACACAATCTGTTATGCTTATAAATCAATTGTGCCATATCGTCGCTGATTGCATCCCAATCCATAGCGGTTCCATATATCGGATTACAAATCTGTATTGATATCAATTCTATTTGCTGATTGTTTATCTTTGATGGTATAGTTTGCCCGCAACCAATTACGAATATCGGCAGCATTATTATTATAAATTTCTTCATTTATTTTATCCTTGGTTTTAATTATTTTCGTCTGGGTTTCCAAAATTCCGCCCGATTGTTCGATTGCGGCGTTTGTTTTGCACCTTAACCCCCCTATTTTATTTCCCGCAATATATGCCCCCGTAACAAGCATTCCAATTAACCCAATTATGTAAATTTTTAACATTTTGTTTTTCCTTATTTATAAAAAAATCCCCCATGACTGGGGGATTTTAATTTTTATTTGAAAACTTTTTATCTGGTTTTCAAATTTTGTCTTCTGTATTCGGCCATTTTTTTGACTTCTTCGTCGGCTTTTGCTTTTAACCGATTTCTTCTTTGGATTTCGTTGTCTATGATCCGAACGCTGTCTTGTAAAGATTTTATATCTTGACTTTTATCAACACGGTCATTTTCAATAACAGGTTTTTTTGAAACCCATATTTTGTGTGCTTCCATATCAACCGAGCTGTGGAAACGATCAGTCCAAAGGTTATTTTGACTTTCAACCAAAGTATCCGAATGATATATTTCAGTTGTAATTTCAGCCTTTGCATTAAATACAGGGTTTTTTGAAATTATACCATTTTTATTTTTTTCAACCTGCCATTGATTATTGCCCAATTGAATCAATGTATATTTTGCATCCCTGTCTTCAAAAAAGGTTGGGTCCATATCCGTTTTTTCAACGTCGGTTTTTCTGTGTGTGACTTCGTATTTACCGCAATAAAAATATGATGAACCTTCGCCTGATTTGTTTGTACCGGCTTCGATATTTGTATAATATTTTGCATATTTTTGTTTTTGGATTTCAACAAAGTTTGCAAATTCTTGTCTTGCCTGTGATAACAATTTATCAATCGATTTTTTTAATGCTTGTTGTTTTTCCTGTGACATATCATCCGGAAAATTAAGCCCTGGTTCAAATCCATGGATCAATAGATATTCCATATCGTTTTGATAAATGCCCGATGAAAAATAATATGTTCTTTCTAAATTTTCGATTTTTTTGATATATATTTCACTGATTTGCTCAACCTTTTTATAAAATTCATCCGTCAATTTATCTTTTTGTGTGTAATTTTCATAATGTCTTATCCAAGATTTGAAAAATTCAGATTTATATTTTTCGCTGGATGTTGCAGGATAATAACCATAAGCCTTGTACAAAGAATCTTTTTTTGATTCGATGAATGCTTTTTCTGCGGCGGCTGCCTGTTTGTCTGCTTGTTCCTGTCTTGCTTTTACATCTTCTGGGGTTGGGCGTGTATGACGTCTGCGTGAATCAGTGCACGATACAAAAACAGATGCAAAAATCATCAATGCTGCCAAATTAGTCAAAGTTTGTTTATTTAAATTTTTCATTTTTTTCCTTTTATTAAATAATTATCCCATGGGACAAAAATAAACATAACACAAAAATTACACAAAGTCAATTTTTTTGTAATTTATTCCGTTTAAAAATCCCGCAACTGCGGGATTTTTTTTTATCGAAACAAAATTATCTTATATTTTGCACTCTTTGTTCCATCAAGATTTTTAATTCTGCATCTGCTTTGGCTCTTGCCGCATCAATTTGCTTCTGTTTTTTCTTTGCAACTTCGTATTCTTTTTCCAAAACCGCAATTTCAGAGCTTTTATCAATCGCATCATTTTGAATTTCGGAATGTTTTACTTCTTTGATTACCGTTTGATATATTTTTACGCCCATATTTTTCCCCTGAGTTGCGACAAAACGGTCTTTATCATCCTTGTCATAAGACCCCCAACCTTCGTGTACATCACCTTTGTCTGAGAAAACATGAGTTTTTGAAATTTTGCCGTTTTTATCCGTTTTTACAACTTGCCATTTATTATCACCTTTGCTGACCAATTCGTAATCAGCAGACACATCGGCAAAAAAATCATTTTTTAATTTTGAATCATATACATAAGCTGTTTTTTTATACATTGCCGATTTAGACGATTCCAAAACATACCAACCCAAAGGAACGTCACCACCGGCACCTGGATAAGCTTTAAGATAAGAATAATAAGGAGAATATTTTTCTTTTAAGATTTCCATTTCATTGTTTATTTCGTCCGAGAATTGTTTTGCCAATGTATAGCGTATCTTTTCGAATTCTGTGCCGGATGGACCATTTTTTATATAAGATCCAAAATTTCCGAAAAATTCATCATAACTGTAATCACCATGGAAACCATCCATCAATTTTAATTCATCGAATTTTGATTTATATTTTTGGTAAACCGTTTTTGATTTATTATTCAATTCTTCAATAAAAGCATCCGACTGTTTGAAATTTTTCAAATCTTCGATTTTGTTTTCAATTTTATATAAGGCTACATTGCGTTCACATCCATGTACTTTGTACAAAGAGTCTCTTTTTTCTTCTTTGAACTTTTTGTTTTCATAAGCAGAATATTGTTTCACCGTATTCGAATCACAAGACACAAATACAGATATAAAAGCCAATACAGCCGTTAAATTCATCAAAGTTTGTTTATTAAATTTTTTCATTTTCTTTCCTTTTTTTGATTTTAAATCTTTTTCATCCCCCTGGGGACAATCTTAATATAATACAAAAAAATTTAATGTCAAGTGTTTTTGTAATTTTTTTTTGCTTTTTATTATCACTATCAAAAAAATCCCGCAACTGCGGGATTTTTATGTTTTATCGATACAAAATTATCTTATATTTTGCACTCTTTGTTCCATCAAGATTTTTAATTCTGCA
>CAYIZJ010000053.1:0-4280 GCA_964368045.1 uncultured Muribaculaceae bacterium | reverse complement strand
ACGCCAAGTTCCCAATAAAGGAACCGGTTATATCACCAATTTCACCAAAATAATTGAATATAGCGGTTCCTGTCGGCGTTCCCGATGGCGCAATCACATAATTATTTATGAAATCACCCGTTATATCACCAATTTTTGCACCCGCACCATAATTATATATAATCGATCTGACCCCTGTACTTCCCGTCAAAGAATTTCCCACAAACGAACCCGTTATATCACCAATTTCAGCCGTGTATCCCGTTGCTGCATTATTATAGATGGCGGCGCCATAAACCAAACCTGTTGTTCTATTTATACTATTTCCAACAAAATCGCCCGTGATATTGCCAACAAAACTATCATTTCCGTTTGCATTATTTGAAATTGCACCGCCGTTTATGTTTGTGCCATTCAATCCCGCAAAGCTGTTATTTATGTCCACACCTGTACCCGCCGTGATTTCCTGACGGATATTATCGGATGCATTTACGCCGATTGATATATCATTATCCGAAATCGTCCCCGCACCCAAAACGGTATTATTATTCGCATCCAATTCCCATTTGTAATATAATGTTGTATCCCCATTTGCAATGCCCAATTTATCATTAAACACCAATGACATTTGCACCGGTGTCAATTCCAGATTACCACCCACGCCATAGCTTTGCAGATATTTTGTAATTTGATAATTTCCAGCAGGATCAATTTCCAATGAATAATCGGATGGTATGCTGGCGGCACCTGAATTATATAAATCGGTCAAAGTCGGAATAAGCAATTCATTTGTGCTGGAAGCCACACCGGATGCGTATGAATTTAACGGCACCCCAAAAAACAAAACCGTAAACAACACAAAATACTTATTCATCATGACCTTTTACCTTTTTCTTAACAGACTATTATTTATATAATATATCATAAAAACATACAAAAAACAAAAGGAAAAATATCACAAACAAAAAAAATTAAAATAATTTATGTAATCCGGCACCATTTTTGGACAACCATAATTTTGCACGCCCCACCCCATCACCATAAAGATGTGACACACATCCCCAGAAATGAACCGAATGGTCCATATGCTGCAAATGCGCCTGTTCATGTACAATAACATATCGCATAACATCAATCGGTGCGAACGCCAACCGCCAAGAAAGCGATATCGTCCCCGAAGTCGAACAACTACCCCAGCGACTGGTTGTATCACGAACAGATAATCGGGACGGCCAAAATTCTTTTGGGGATTGTTTTATTATTTCTTTGGCGGTAATTAAAAATTCTTTTTTTATAAAATCTCGAATACGCCTTTCCATCATTTTTGCATCGCCGCCAACCTGTAACACAAATTCGCCCGCAGGATTTTGAATTATTTTGGTCGAATATTTATCCGCAACATGTTCGATTTTTACTTTTTTCCCTAAAAATTCAATTTCATCGCCTGAATTTATAACGGATTTTTTTGGGGCAGCAACAAAGAAGTCTTCCAACCATTTTCTTTTTTCTTCGACAAAGCGAATAGCTTGTTTTTTCGTCATTAAATACGGCTTTGTTATGCGAATTTCACGTTTTGGCACAGATTTGGGACGCAAAGTCATATTGCTTAACCCTCTTTTTACCGTGATGATTATCGGGATTTCTTCCCCGTTCAAAGATTTAAAATAATATTCTGTCATAATTTTATTTGCTGCGTTTTATCTTTTTCGAAATTTCGGACGCAATTAAATCGGAATCGAAACCAAAATGTTTATAAACCGCATCGCCCGACCCGGACAACCCAAATTCATCAATACCAACCACAGCATCCGCAAATTCAAACCAGCCAGCTGTTGCCCCTGCTTCGATTGCACAAACATATCCTGCCAGAGTTTCTTTTTTATATTTTTTTGACTGTTTTTTAAATTCCGAAACGCACGGCATACTGACAACCTGAACAGAATTATTTAATTTTTTGGCAACGGATACCGCCAAAGCAACCTCGGCCCCTGTTGCAATAATTGTTGCCTTTATCTGCTTGGTTTCTGGTTTATAAATAACATACCCGCCCTTTTTAACATCCGCCGGATTTTGTGTTGGAATTTGTTCAAATGCCTGACGGGAAAGCAAAATACAACTAGGGGTGTGATTATCCATCAAAGCTTTTTCCCATGAATAAATGACCTCGGCTTCGTTTGCAGGACGAAACACATTTAAATTCGGAATCAATCGTAATGATGCTGTTTGTTCAATTGGCTGATGTGTTGGCCCGTCTTCGCCAACCATTACGCTGTCATGAGTCAAAACATAAATAACAGGCAACCCAGACAAAGCAGAAAGACGAATGCCGGCACGCATATAATCCGAAAATACCAAAAAGGTCGAACCAAAACAACGAAGTCCGCCAACAGTCATACCATTCATAATTCCAGCCATTGCATGTTCACGAATTCCATATTTTAAAATATTTCCCGACAAATCGGCATTTGATATTTCATTACCCACATTTGTATTCGTGCTGCTGGATAAATCCGCACTGCCCCCTATCAGATTTTTTGTATGAGGCATAATTTTTTTCAAAAACAAGCCCGATAATTCACGGGTGGAAATTTTCTTATCAGTTACCAAAGATTGAATTTTTATTTTTTGCGAATCTGCTATGACCGAGAAATCTAGTCTTTTGTATCTTATTTTTACACTGTCCCATAACTTCACCCCCGCATCTGATTTTAACTGTTCGACCAAAGTCCCCAATTCCAAATCATCAATATCAAATCCATGTGCCGCCGATTTTCCCGCATTCACAGTCCCCAAACCAATTGTTGTTGTACATTGTATAAACACGGGCTTTTTCGAAGTCTTTGCCCGTTCCAATGCCGCATTTAATTCATCAAAATTATGTCCGTCAATTCGTAAAACATTCCAACCACAACCCTTCATTTTTGTGGCCATATCAACCGCCGTCAAAGCCGACCCATCAATCGTCACGCCATTATCATCCCACAATAAAACAAGATTGTTTAATTTATAACGACCCGCAAAATCAATTGATTCCTGTGCCACACCTTCGGACAAATCGCCGTCGGACGCCAAACAGTACACAGTTTCAGATACCGCACCAGACTTTGCCATTTGAATTTTATTTGCCATTGCCATACCAACAGCGTTCGAAACGCCCGCACCCAATGGACCTGTTGTTGCAAAAACACCGTTATTATTTCGTTCTGGATGACCGGGCAATCCGCCCATTTTTCTGAAATCTTTTAAATCTGGGATATCGGCATCGGTTAATTTTAAAACCGAATATAACAAAGCACTGCCGTGACCCGCCGACAAGATAAATTTATTTCGCCCACCATCCAAAAAATTTGCATAAACGGTGGTTACAATATCCGCCGCCCCCATTGCGATTCCAATATGCCCACAGCCCGCAGATTTTAATGCGGACAAAGCCCGATGACGAACGGCACGGGACATTTCATATAAAGATTTGGATTCGAACTTCATTTGTGATATTATTATATCATAAAAAAGGCAGAAAAAAAATGTTAAAAATTTACACAGATGGCAGCTGTTTGGGAAACCCAGGATTTGGTGGCTGGGGATATGTTGCAACCAATGGCACAGACATCGCAAAAAAATCAGGCAGCGTTCCCGACACAACAAATAACCGTATGGAATTATTGGCGGTAATTCAGGCTTTAAAGGCCGCCGCACCACGTCACAGCGAATTGGAAATACATACCGACAGCCAATATGTGAAAAACGGAATGCAATTGTGGATAAAAAATTGGAAAAAAAACAATTGGAAAACCGCCGACAAAAAACCTGTTAAAAATCAAGATTTATGGCAAGAATTAGATGATGCCGCATCAAAAATAAAAATTCATTGGCATTGGGTTCGTGGCCATAATGGTGACACCTTTAACGAAATGGTGGATGATTTGGCACGTGGGGCGGCCGAAGATTTAAAAGCTAAAAACAATTAAAAACTTGACATAATTTGTTTTAGAGTGTATTTTTTAATAAATCAATTTAACTTTATTAAAAAAGAAACCACAAAAATGAGACAATTTGTAAATCAACAACTTTTGGCCAAGGCAAAAAAAGAATATGAAATATTCTGTATGGAAAAAATACTGGATCTGATTTCTACTACCATTGCCGACACCCTATTTACCGAAAGACATAAAGCATACGAACGCCCGTTCATAGATCCAGAAATTCGCAGTCTTACGATTTTACAAAACACGATTAAAAACATTGTTGGAAAAAACCGTGATATCAAAATAGATATTTACAGCGATGAAAAGCTGTTACAT
>CAYIZJ010000052.1:0-4369 GCA_964368045.1 uncultured Muribaculaceae bacterium | reverse complement strand
CGTGCAAGTCTTATAACGGTTGCCATTTTTTTCTACCTTTTTTTAAAGTTTTTTCATTTGGTTTCCCGACCCAGTGTATAGTCGGGCCAAAGAATCTTGTTTTTGCACACCCATAAATAAACCATACAAAAAAAACCAGCATCAAGAGCGAAACTCGCCAGTTGATGTTCCACACACTAAATTTTCCGTGCATAGATTTCCTGTAATAGCAATCTTGTAATGGGATTTGCAAATCTATTATAGATAAACTGAACTGAAAAGTCAAGTTTTTATTGAAATATTCTTGACAATTAAATATCAAAGTCTTATAAATTAAATATACAATAAATAACAAAAAGAAGAGCAAAAGAAAAAATGGCAATATTTAACATTAAAGACGAACCAAATCCCAAACCCATAGGTAAAAGAATAGCTGAATTTTTAGCCAAAGAATTTGAATCTTTGTTCCCAGATGTAAAAGACGAAGTTCAAAAAAAGCCAAGCGACAGAAAATTGTCATCCAGATATTTTGAACACGAATGGGAATCTATGGTGCCCAGAACAACCCCCAGACAAGATAAACGAAATTTGGACGACGTGTTGGCCGAAATAAACCAGCATCTGTATATAGAAAAACTGGAAAAAAGAGATGAAGTTATAATTCGAATTATTGGTAATATTGTTGAACTTAGAAAAAAAAGAAAACGCTGGTCATACCCAACGGTTAATATGCAAACGAAAATAGGCGAAACAGCCGCATACAAAAATATTGCTGTTGCATTCGCACATTTTTCAAAAACACATCCTGAATTGATTGCTTTTGTAAAAGTGATGATGGAATACGCTGATTTGGATACTTTGCGTTATATGTTAATTCAAATATTTTGTGTTAAACCTGAATTTATGCAATACAATCCTGCGGCATTGGTTGAATTAACAAAGATTATGCCTGAATTGTTGCAGCTTTGTATAATCGATGACGATGAAATTTCCATCATAGATAAAAAACAAAAACAGTTTTTTGATATTATCAATGTTATTATATCTGAAAAAACAAATCCGGACTTAATAAAGTTCATCCCAAAGATTTCGGGGCTGATATCCAAAGTCAATGAAAACCAAGCCTTTGTATTGGATGATTTTTTACAATCGGAACGAGCAGAAGATTTTGTGCAAAAGAAAGTGACACAATTTCAAAATGCCGTTAATGCAGGTCGCCAAAATTTGGGTAAAATGCTATAACAATTTCAAATTATCATATAAAAAAACGCCCGATAAAGGGCGATTTTTTTTGAATCGAATTATCGATTAACACCAGCCACGCAATTTCATTGCGGCTGTAATGCGTTTGATTGAATGCAAATATGCAGCTTCTTTCATACTGACTTTGTATTCAGTTGCAGTTTCATATATTGCATCAAAAGCTTTTTGCATAGCTTCGTTTTCTTTTTCTTCGACTTCGGATTCTGTCCAGTACAAACCGTACAAGTTTTGAACCCATTCGAAATAAGAAACAGTAACACCACCAGCATTTGCCAAAATGTCCGGAATAACCATAATACCACGGTCATCACAAATTTTATCTGCATCTGTTGTTAATGGGCCATTAGCACCTTCGACTATCAATTTTGTTTTCAGGTTTTGTGCAATTTCAGCTGTAATAGAATTTTCCAAAGCACATGGACAAATCGCATCAACATCCAATTCCCAGAATTCTTTTATTGAAATTTCTTTTGCTCCGCTGAATCCGACAACTGTTTTATTTTCGGCCTGATATTTCATCAAAGCATCAATATCGATACCATTTTCGTTAAATAAAACGCCGTTCCATTCTGCGATTGCAACAATCTTTCCGCCAAAGTCCGAAGAACATTTTGCTGTCCAGCTTCCTACATTACCGAAACCTTGGACTGCGATTTTTGCACCGTTTATATCTTTGCCTTGTTTTTTCAAAGCTTCTTTTAATGAAATCGAAACGCCCAATCCTGTTGCCTTGGTGCGACCCAATGAACCTGCTAATTCAATTGGTTTTCCTGTAAATGTTCCAAACGAAGTGTCGCCTGTGATTTTGATATATTCATCAATCATCCAAGCCATAATTTGACCGTTTGTATTAACATCTGGGGCTGGGATGTCTTTCTTTTCGCCCAAAATAGGGTAAATAGCACGAACATAACCACGGGACAATCTTTCCAATTCGCCTGTGGATAAAGTTTTTGGGTCAACGATAATACCGCCTTTGCCACCACCGTATGGAATGCCCGTCACAGAGCATTTAAATGTCATCCAAATCGACAATGCCGCTACTTCATCACGGGAAACATCCGGATGGAAACGAATTCCGCCTTTGGATGGGCCGATTGCTGTATTGTGTTGTGAACGAAAGCCTTTGAAAGTTTTAATAGAACCATCGTCCATTTTAACTGGAATGGATACTTCCAAAATACGCATCGGATTTTTTAATATTTCATATACTTCTTGGGTTAATCCCAGTTTGTCGCATGCTTTTTTAACCTGACTTTGTGCGGCAATCAAAGGATTCATATTTTCTGTTGTCATAATTTATTCTCCAATTTTTATAACCGTTCAACAGTATAAACCTTTTTATTAAAAACACAAATAAAAAATCAGCGAATGTTTAAGTCGCTGATTTTTCATATTTATCTGTATGAAAGGCTTTTTTGTTTGACGGTTTTCATTAACGCCATTGGAAAAGAATTTGTTTTCAACGATTCCCGCCATATATAATCCAGAAAAAGAACATCTTTGTTATCAATCATAATACATGAATAAAGGGGGTCAATACTGTCTTTGAACGTATATTTGCCCATATTATTATCAGCGGCACGCCCATGATTTACAACCCCTGCATCAAATTCAATTGGTATGTCTACCATATGACGGGCTTGGCTATGTGCAACTTGGATATAATCGGGTGTTTGTTTTAATATTACCAAACCCTTTTTTCCAAGTATATGCTTAAAATGGTTGAAATTAACTTTTGATTCTGGGGTTGACAACCCCAACAGGCAAAGACGAACTGTATTGCTAAGCACAGGGAATTGTGCAACATGGGAAACAATAGTTGCAACCTGATCCAAATTATTATGAAATTCGTCCATCGATATATCAAAAGTCGTCAATTTACCATTTTGTAACGCTGCGTGTGAAAAGTCCGATAAAATACGGCTTCGTAATGCGGTATCACCACCCCATAAACCATTGGTTTTGAAAAATGGAGTCAACTGATTTTTAAATGATATACCCAAACATCTTGGGACATAGTTATAATCACCCGAATAATAGGCGGCCATTGTTTCGCCACCTGTGAAAACAATATGTTCGAAATGGGGTAAATCCAATTTTTTAAAATCCGATAAATATCCATCGATTTTTTCCAACGGTATCAAATCATATGGTTCATTCGTACCGCTGTTTTCACAGCAGTGACGACAATTCATATTGCACCAGTTGGTTAATTTATAAGCAAATGTAAACCGCATTATTTACCAACCGGTATTTTTAATTTTTGATTTGGGAAAATCAAGTTCGGATTTTCAATATGATTCACATCTGCGATTATTGAAAAGCGAAATCCAGAACCCATAAAATTATTTGCAATTACCCATAAACAATCATCATGGCGAACGGTATAAAAAGTATTTTTTTCGCCCGTTGATTTTGGCATAATGAATTTATGTTTAAATTCAGTGACTGTACGACCATCGCCATCGTGCAAACGAACCGCCAATTTGTATTCTTTGCCTGGAATTAGTTTGCCAATGTCGGCACCAATACCAAAGTTTTTTGAATCAGATATACGTGTCCAGCCCAAAAATTTATTATCCAAAGCAATCGACACACGCAAACGTGGTAACGAAGAACCGGTTACAACCAAACGGCCTGTTTCCAAATAATCTATTTTTGAAATTTGCAAATCTGATTTATTTAATTTTGGCGACTGTAAAAAAGTGCTGCCGTTTTCGTGCATTAACAAAGAAACGGATTTTTTATATCCTTTTTCAGAAACATATAAAAATACTTTGTCGGCTGATTTATCTTTGCTGGTTGCGGAAATCAATTCGATAATGTAATTACCCGATTTCAAAGGTGTCATAGGGGAATAAACAAAATCGCCCGTATCATTTGTTAATTCTGTTGCAACAACTTTGTCGTTTAACAATACAGATACTTTTTGATTTGGTTTCCATGAACCGGCAACAATTAAATTACCATTACGGTTGATACGAACAATATCAAATGTGATTTTTGAATTTTCTTTTGGTTTTAAAACGCCAATTTGCATATTTTTGTTTTCAGCAACTGGTGTTTTTGTATTGTTCGGGCTTTTTTCGCCACCAAAATAATTACAAACAACGGTCAAAGATAC
>CAYIZJ010000051.1:2142-5198 GCA_964368045.1 uncultured Muribaculaceae bacterium | reverse complement strand
GCTATAAATCCAGAATATGTTTTTTTCATACCATTATAATTAGCACACAAATATCCAAAAGTAAACAAAAACATTGACTTTTAAATTCATAATGTATTAAACTATTTTTTGTGTAGGACAACATATAAGGATAATATATATGAAGCTTACTTTTAACGATGAAAAAAACAACATTTTTTTGGGTTTAGCCGAAAAAATGCGTGCTCATTCTCATGATGCCAGTACTCAGGTTGGATGCATACTGGTCAACAAATCCGAACAAATTTATTCTATTGGCGCAAACCGCTTTCCAGACGGCGTTGAACACATTCAAACAAGACCCGCAAAATATTCACTTATTGCCCACGCCGAAGAAGTCGCATTGGCAATAGCGGGCAGAAACGGAATTCCAACCAATGATACAATTGCATATGTATCACTGTTACCATGTGCACCGTGTGCCAGAAATTTAATCATACACGGAATATCCGAAGTTATTTTTATGCCACCACCGGCCGGTTACAAAAGCGACTGTATAAAAACGGACGACGTTTACAAATTGTTGAATGAATCCGGTATCATATACAAAGAAATGGAATTAAAGCCATATGAAATGCCCGAGTTAATTAAATTAAATACTGAAAATTTGGTAATCGCTTCTAGTATTTACGGTAGCAATTTTTCAAATTTGGAAACAATATTTAAAACGAGATAAAAAAACAACCAATCGACAAAAGGATAAAATTATGACTTTTTCTTTTTCGCCCGAAATCAATAACTTTTTTATGCGTCTGGCTTATAAAATGCGGGATTATTCCCACGGACGAAATACCAAGGTCGGTTGTGTAATTATTGATAAATCCAAACAAATATTATCAGTTGGTGCAAATCGTTATCCAGACGGTGTTGTTCATATTCATACAAAGCCGGAAAAATATGCCCGCATCGCCCACGCCGAAGAAATGGCACTGGCTTTGGCTGGCAAAAACGGTGTTTCCACCCGTGATTGTATTGCATATGTAACAATGACCCCATGTGCTATGTGTACACGGAATTTAATTATACACGGATTATCCGAAATAATATTTGCACCATCCCCAGCGGAATACAACGGGGAATATAAAAACTGTACAGATACTTATGATTTAATGAACGAGTCCGGCATCAAATACAAAGAAATTATATTTGAACCAAAATCTTATGGTGGTGGGGCACCACAGGGTCAAAAAAACCTTCTTATTGCCCACGGGATTCTTATGAAAAAAGAATATAATGATTTGGAATATTTAATACGTGAAAACGCAATGGAAAATTTGATAAAAAAATATCAATCCGAACAAGCATTTCGTTTATAAATAAAATAAAAACCCGCAATTTGCGGGTTTTTATTTAATCTAATTTTTTCGTCCATTCGTTATCTGGATAATTTAATTTTAACATCTCGGCATATCCCGCCGCCTGTTCTGGCAATCCAATTGCTGTATAACATTCTGTTAATCTGTACAAGGCTTCTGGAACCATAACAGTTTTTTGTGCATCCGTTATTATGAATTGAAAATGTTTAATCGCACTTGGCCAATTTTCTTCGTTCATATCAATACGTGCAGAATACATTATTTTGCCTGCGATATAGTTTTTTAAAATCTTGATTTTATTTTCCGCATTTTTTGCGTATTCCGAATTTGGGAATCTTTGTTTTAATTGTTCGAATTGCTTCAAAGCACTAATAGACATCCCAGATTCACGGCGAACGTCACTGACCTGACGATAATAACACATACCACGCAAATACATCATATAATCAACATCACTGCTTCCTGGATAAAAACGCATGAATTTGGAATTAGTAAGCAATGAAGCGGCAAAATCACCATCCATATACTGGGAATAAGCCGCCATAATCAAAGCATTTGATGCCCATTTGCTTGCTGGAAATTGATTTTCGGCATTCAAAAAGTCCTGTGCTGCGACATCAAAATTTTCATCTTTGATTTCTTGATATGCCTTTGCATATATTTGCGGCAATGTTTGCGTTCCTGTTATTTCGGTATTCGTCCCAGAACATCCCGCCATAATAATCGCAGAAAACATAAATAAAATTAACTTTTTCATCGTTTAAAATCCTTCCTTGCTTTTTATTGATTTATAACAGTATAATCCATTCTATGAAACTTGGCAAACATATTTTTAACGTAAGCATAATGACAGCACTAAGTCGTGTTTGCGGATTCGTTCGTGATATTTTAATCGCTCGTTTTTTGGGTGCGGGATTTTTATCCGACATTTTTTTCGCAGCGTTTAAAATTCCAAATATGTTTCGTGACCTGCTTGGCGAAGGTGCCTTGTCCGCTATTTTTATCCCGATGTACATAAAAGGCAACAGGAAAGAAAGCTTTGCCAACAATGTGTTTTCTTGGTTAATGTTGGGATTGCTGTTTTTAACCATTGTGTTTTTGATTTTTATGCCATTTGTTATTTGGTTTTTGGCACCAGGATTTGAAAACGAAGCCGGCAAATTATCCACAACAATTGTTATGGCACGAATTATGATATTTTATGTCATATTTGTTTGTGGAGCGGCTTTGTTATCCGGAATATTGAATGCCTTTTCAAAATTTGCTTTGGCGGCATTTATGCCTGTGATGTTCAATATATTTATTATCTTTGGATTGATATTGGGATATTATTTTTTCGATGGAAATATTTTATATGTATTAAGTCTTTTTGTTGTAACGGCTGGCGTTGCACAGTTTGCCGTTTTGTGGAATCGAATTCGAAAAAAGCATTTTGGATTAAAATTGATAAAACCAAAATGGACACCGGAAATAAAAAAACTTTTCCAAGGTCTGGGGTACAGCATTATCGGAACAGGTTTTTATCAAGTCGCAATAATTGTTGGAACATTAGTCGCCAGTTTTCAAAACGGGGCTGTATCATGGCTGTATTATGCCGACCGAATGATTCAATTGCCTTTTGCGGTTATTGGTCTTGCGGCGGGAACAGTTTTATTATCAACCATATCGGACGCAATTGCGAAAAACAATATGCGAAGCGTTTACATACAACAAAATTCTTCT
>CAYIZJ010000051.1:0-2132 GCA_964368045.1 uncultured Muribaculaceae bacterium | reverse complement strand
TATTCGTCGTGCGATGATGTACATAATCCCAAGCACCGTCGGATTGTTTGTTTTGGCAACCCCGATTATTCAATATTTATTTGAATATGGAAAATGGACAGCAGAATCAACTGCGGCGGTGGCGGCTGCGATTATGATCCAAGTCTTGGTTTTACCTGCGATGATGACCCGTCAAATATACACCAAAACACTGTATGCTGCGAATGATATAAAGACACCAGTTCGAATCGGCATTATATCTTTGGCATTGGCGACGATTTTATATATTTCTCTATTCCCACTTGTTGGATATTTGGCGATGCCAATTGGAATTGTAATCAGCGGTTACATAAAATCATTTTTACTGTACCGAATTTGCCGCAAAAAAGGCTTGTTCAAATATTAAAAGAAAACAATTACAACAATTATCGGTTTAGTTATTATCGCAATAATATTGGGATTGGGCGCATCATTGATAAATATAAATAACATATATATGATGTTCGGGGTTATCGCCGGATTCGGTGCGTTGTACTTACCGACTGCATACGTGTTTGAAAAAATTTCGAATAGGATTAAAATACTGAAATAAAATATTTGAAATCTGCTTTTATTTATGATAAAATATAAATCATAGAATGCTAAGGAGATTTCTCGATGAATAAAATACTATCACTTGTTGCGTTGGCTGCCGTTTTGGGTGCATGTCAACATCCAACTGACACTTCAACTGGTTCAAATTCTTATGGCAATGATTATTTGTCCGAAGAAACATTGTCAAATGAATCATTGAATGACGCATATTTATTGGCTGCGGCACCTAAATATTACATTGGCACTTCATACAAAGTTGACGATGTTCAATATATGCCAGCCGAAGACTTTCAATACAATCAAACAGGTATTGTTGGTATAATCCCAGCTGAATTAAATGGTTCAAAAACCAGCAACGGCGAAATTTATGATTCCAGCCAAATGTTGGCAACCAGCAAAACATTACCTTTGCCAACCATTGCAAAGCTAACTAATTTGGATTCTGGCGATTCTGTTGTTGTTCGCATTAACAATCGTGGCCCATTCTTGAATGACCGCATTATGGACATTTCTTCTGCTGCGGCTCAAAAATTGGGAATCAAAGATTTGGCAAAAATCCAAATCCAAGTTATGCCACAGGAAACAAATATTGTAAAACAGGCTACAATGGCAACAAATCCTGAAACAACAACTGTAACAACCGAAGTTACCGAAACTGTTGTTGATAAAACTGACGGAACCGAAATCACAACAGAAACAACAACGACAACAACAGAAACAGTTGCACCGGTTGTACCTGCTGGCGACTATGAAATCCAAGTTGCTGCATTCTATTCCGAAGACAGTGCAAAAACATTGGCCGACAGATTGGCACAATACGGAAATATCAAAATCATTAACGAAAGCGATATGTACAAAGTTCGCTTTGTTGGATTGGATGCCGAAAACGCACGCAAAACAATTGAAATGTTGCGTTCGGACGAAGGTATGGCACCAGGATTATTAAAATCAGGCCGTTGGGTGAACCCAGACAGCATTTAATAATTAAGTATTTAAAAAAAATCCCGCAATTGCGGGATTTTTTTATATTGTCTTTTGACTATCAAAATACGAATTTTGCATTGCCGTTATTTCAGCATAAAATTCATCCAATGAAATTATTTCACCATTTTTAAAAGCTACTTTATGATATATCGCACCTTCTTTTGTTTTATATATCCATAAACCATCTTCGACATCATTTTTATATTGTCCTCTTATGAATTCGCTACCATCATCATTCCAACAGATAAAGTCGCCTTCTTTTTTACCATTATTATAATGGAACAAAGAATTTTTTTCATGGTCTTCACATCTACCATGCATTACATCGTTTACAAATTCCGCTTTGGTTTTTAATTCGCCGTCAATACTATAATAATACCAAGTACCGACTTTTTTGCCATCTTCGTAATGGCCTTCTGTCGCAGGTGTATAAGCTTTTGCTTTTGATTCTTTGCCTTGTTTTTTTGCCAATGCCTGTGCAAACATAGCTTCGGAATCAGAATAATAAGTTTTCCACAACCCTATTTTTTTACCGTTTTTATAAAAACCCTGTTCAACTGGTCTGTCGGTCAATG
>CAYIZJ010000050.1:3233-5508 GCA_964368045.1 uncultured Muribaculaceae bacterium | reverse complement strand
AATGTGTTCAAAGCGTGTCCGAACAAACATATCCAAATGTTGAACACTTAATCATCGATGGTGGTTCAAATGATGGCACAGTTGATATGTTAAAAAAATATGCAAAATCTGGTTTGATTAAATATATATCCGAACCGGACAAAGGAATTTATGATGCAATGGACAAAGGTATAAAACATTCCACTGGCGATTATATTTATTTTTTAAATACAGATGATTATTTTTATGATAAAAACATTGTAAAATCTGTAATGAAAAAATTCGAAAAAACAAATACAGATGCAGTTCATGGAAATTTAATGCCGTATATGTTGGATAATGCGGTTGGTCATATTGAACACTTTATTCCAAACAAGGTTTCGAAATTCAAAGAACATAATAATAAAAATCTTTTAACTGCCAGCAACATTCATCATCAAACTATATTTTATAATAAAAGAATTTTTGAAACCGCATCATTTTTTGATGAAAATATCACAGAAGGCAGCGATTGGTTGCTTCATGCTCAGGCTTTTTTGCGTGATGGTTACAAATACGAATATCTAAATAAAACAATCACATATTTTAATCTGGGTGGGGTATCAACAAATACTGTTAATGAAAATCTGGTGAATGAATACATAGAATTTGGAAAATACATATATAAAAATTTTTCAAAATTTATGGATAAAAATGATAAAGATTATAAAAAAATTATCTCTTTGCAATGTTTAACCAGAGAAAAAATAAAATTTTTTGGCATCAGTATGATAAAGATCAAAAAGTTTAAAATGATAAAAAGCTATTATTTATTTAACTTGATTCCGTTATTAAAAGTAGTAAACTGTCCTAATATGGTTAAATACCATTTGTTCTGTATTGTGCCTTTGGCATTGAAAAAAAAGTATAAAGTCCGAAAAAACAAGAGAATTAAAAATGTATAAATATCCAGTCTATCAACCAACTTTGAATGGTAACGAAAAAAAATACGTTAATGAATGTATCGATTCAACGTGGATTTCATCCCGTGGAAAATTTGTTACCGAATTTGAAAATTCTTTTGCGAAATATGTTGGGACAAATTATGCAACGGCTGTTTGTAATGGTACTGTTGCTATTCACCTTGCTTTGGTGGCGTTGGGATTGGGTGACGGGGACGAAGTTATTGTACCAACGTTCACTTATATCGCATCTGTAAACCCAATTGTACAGGTTGGTGCAAAACCTGTGTTCGTTGACAGTGATAAGACTACTTGGCAAATTTCGCCAGATGATATTCGTGCAAAAATAACACCAAAAACACGTGCAATTATGGTTGTTCATTTATATGGAAATCCTTGTGATATGAATGAAATTATGAAAATCGCACGTGAACACAATTTGCTGGTAATCGAAGACTGTGCTGAGGCAATCGGTACCGAATATATGGGACAAAAAGTTGGATCGTTCGGCGATGTTGCATGCTTTTCATTTTTTGGAAATAAAACAATTACATGCGGCGAAGGTGGTATGGTTTTAACAAATGATGCCATCATTTACGACAGACTGGTTCGTTACAAAGGCCAAGGATTGGCAAAATATCGTGAATATTGGCATGATGTTATGGGATATAATTATCGTATGACAAATATTGCCGCTGCTATTGGATTGGCGCAATTGGAACAGGTGCAAACATTTTTGGATAAAAAACACCAAATTGCAGACTGGTATAAACAAGGTCTGCATGGACTGCCTGTGGAATTCCACAAGCAAGATGAAAATGGATATCATTCATATTGGATGTGTTCATTGTTGGTTGAAAAATCAACCGACCGTGATAATTTTAGGGAGTATTTAAAAGAGAGCGGAATAGAAACTCGTCCGACATTTTACCCTGTTCATACAATGCCGATGTATGCGGATAAATTTGAACAGCATAAAAATGCCGAAGATATTGCATTACGTGGGATAAATTTACCAAGCTATCCCGCTTTGGAAAAAGAAGACGTAATGTATATCGTTAATAAAATAAAGGAATACTACAAATGAAAAATTTAAGACCAGAAGTAAAAGTTTTAAGAGAAAACATATATAATTTTATACACAAAGAAATTTTGACTCTGGATACTCCTGCACCTGTTTTGGAAATAGGGCCGATGGATAAAAATTTTACCCCAGTCAAAGAATATTTTGTTGATACAAAAAAATACTTTAATAATAACAACATTAAATATATTTCGTGTGATTGCTATCCGGATTCGGGCTGTGATATTATCGGCAGCGTTATGGATATCGAACAACATGTAAAACCTGAATC
>CAYIZJ010000050.1:0-3223 GCA_964368045.1 uncultured Muribaculaceae bacterium | reverse complement strand
AACATACACCTGAAATGTGGTTGTTGCCGGATATCTTTCATAACATACTTAAACCGGGTGGAAAATTGTTTCTAAGCGTTCCATATCATTTTTACAGACACGCACCATTCCCAGATTATTGGAGAATTTCCGAAGACGGATTAAAATTGTTATTCGGTAAAAAATTCGATATAAAAATCGAAGCCTGTCATATCAAAGATAAAAACGGAAATATCATAGACGACAGAAAACCAATCGATTACACGATGGTTGCGGTTAAAAAAGCAATGGAATCAAAATGCAAAGGCAAATAAATATACTGTTTTTGGGTGCTGCAAAACGTGTTTCTTTGATGGAATCGTTTGTTGAATGTGCAAAAAAACGTAATTTAAATATCAAAATTTTTTCATGCGAAGCATCAGATGATTTTTGCCCAATATCTGGTTTGGCGACAATATTACCTGGGCCAAAATTTTCGGATGAAAAATTTCAGCACTGGCTAAAAGAAAATATTCAAAAACACAACATAAATATTGTTGTGCCAAATATGGACAGTGCGACCGTCGCTTTGGCAAAGTTCAACGAACAAAATAAAATCGACAATTGTCTTTGTGTTGTAAGCTCTTATGACTTATGCAATCAAATGAATGACAAAGTTCTAAGTGAGGTTTTTTTCAAAAAAAATCAAATCCCAACATATGAAAATACAGATGGTTTTTTTCCAAAAATTGTTAAAGATAAATTGGGATTCGGTGGTCGTGGTCAACATATTGTGAAAAATAAAAATGAATATGATACACTTATGCAATCCATCAATCATGAAAACTTTGTAATCCAAGATTATATAACAGGGGTCGAGACAAGCACCGATATTTTCATCAGCAAATCCCAAGGGTTAATTGGATATGTTTTACGTGACAGATTGGCGGTGTCCGATGGCGAAGTTATGGATTGTGAAACACGTTTTGCCGATGAAAATGAAAAAACAATAATTGAAAAAATTGCAAATATCCCAGGGTGGTTTGGTTGTATAACTTTGCAATATATCAAAGATGATATGGGTAATATACGAATTGTTGAAATAAACCCACGATTTGGTGGTGGTTCAACATGTGCAATTGCGTGCGGTTTGGATATGTTTGATTTTATATTATCCGAATACTTTAATCAAAAAATTGTGCTGGGTAAAATTAAAAATCTTCGGATGACCCGTGCCAGAAGAGACTTTTACAAGGAGATATAAAAATGAAAACAAGAACACTTTTAATTGATATTGATGGGACAATCTGTACCGAAGAAAGAACTTTTGAACGTTCTTTGGCACAACCTTTGCCGGGTGCAATTGAAAATATAAACAAATTATATGAAGCCGGTCATACCATCATTTTTTGGACAGCACGTGGTTGGGAACAATACAAAGTAACAGAAAAATGGTTGGCGGATAATGGGTTTAAATATCATCAAATATTGATGGGAAAACCACAGGCTGATTTAATCATTGATGATCGTGGAAGACAATTTATGGGCTGGGACAAAGACTATGTCGCAACAATAAAATAAAGTAGAAAATAATGAACATTGGAATTTTAACTGAGGGTTTTTTGGGGCTTGCTGGGGCGTATGATTTTATTTATCATACTATTTTGGGTGTAAAAAATCAGGCCGAAAAAAATGGCGACAAAGTTTTTATATTGATAAATTCAAAAAAAGATTATCGACATTACAAAGGTTTAAAAAGGGTTTTTAAAAAAATACAATCAAAGTTTTTTAAAACAAACCCTTTGAAAGTGTCAAAAAAAAATTCTATGTTTGCAAATTTATCAAATGTTTATTTTGTGGAATATTCAGATATAAATAAAGCAATTAAAAAATTAAATCTGGATATTGTTTTTCCTCATCAAATGTATGAAATGCAAAATATAAAAACACCTAATGTCGGTTATTTGTGGGATTGCCAACATAAATATTATCCAGAATTTTTTGATAAAAAAGAAATTGACACACGTGATAGTTATTTTGCCGAAATGATAAAGGCACCATGTGTTGTGAATTCGATGGATGCAAAAAAAGATTTAATAAAATTTTTTAACGCGAAGGATGAAAATATTTTTTCATTACCTTTTTCACCAAAATTAAATATGAAATATTTAGAAGATAATTCAAAAGACATCGAAAAATACAATTTGCCTAAACGATATTTTGTTATGTCATCCCAATTTTGGGTGCACAAAGATCATCCGACATTATTTCGGGCTTTTGCGAAATTATCCAAAATTCCAGAATTTTCAGACGTCGAACTGGTTTGTACTGGTGCATTAAATGATGGACGCAGACCAGATTATATAAATGAAATCAAAGAATTGATAAAAACATTGGGAATTGAAAGCAAAACACATTTGTTGGGATTGATTCCAAAGATTGAACAAATCGAAATTTTAAAACATTCTGTTGCGGTTATCCAAACAACTTTATTCGAAGGCGGTGCCGGCGGTGGTGCTGTATGGGATGCTTGTGCTTTGGGAATCCGTTCAATTATAACCGATATTCCTATAAATACAGAAGTTGTGGATGATTTGGTTACATTCTTTAAAACCAAGGATGACAATGATTTATTTGAAAAAATGAAAATTGCCCTGAATACAGATGCAAAAACTTTTACGTCAACTGAATTGATTGAAAAAACAAATAAAAATATTGAAAAATTGGGCGTCGTATTATATCAAATTATCAACACCGTTATCGCACGAAAAAATCAATAAAATACTATTGTTTTTGCAATGTTAAATGTTTTGTGGCGATAAAGGTTGAATAATTTTATGGTTGTTGTTTTATCATTTTAATGATGTCCAAAATAAATATGTCTTTATTTGTTTGGCGGATATCTGTGATTACTTCGTTATTAAATGACATCATTTTTTTATTATTGTCTTCATTGATATATAAATAAACGTGTGAATTTTCATCCTTGTATTCGCCAACCAAAATGATTGCCCCAGATTCAATGTTGTTTTCATCGATAAATTTACCAATGTCATAACCATTTGGAACAGGTTTTAAAAATTGTGAATAATTATTTTTAATATGTTCAAAAAAATGAATTATTCTGGTGTGTTTGCCCATATCGTTTGGGATGAAATTATGAACCCCATATTGCTTTCTTTGTTTCCATAATGGCAATAAAAAAGCCCATAAACAATACCCACGTTCGCCGACTTGTTTGTCGATAAATTCAATCAATTCTTTG
>CAYIZJ010000049.1:0-5678 GCA_964368045.1 uncultured Muribaculaceae bacterium | reverse complement strand
TTATCATCATTCACATCACATCCAAAATGATTTTTTATAAAAGATATATAAGAATCTTTGTCCATAAAATTTTTTATCCCAGCAGATTCAAAATTAGGTTTTAATTGTTTAATTTGATTTTCAATGCTGATCTTTTTATTGCTTTCTTTTAATGTCATCATTGCGTTTTCTGTGATGTACAAAGCCTGATAAGTTTCAGCATTGCTTTTATTGATTTTAATCAAAGTTTTTAATTTATCTTTTTCACAAATGTCGCCGAAAATCACGGGGATTTTTAATGTTTTCGCAATTTTGACCGAATATTCCAATTCATTATCCATAAAATTTTTTAATTCACGGTCTTTGTTTTCAAATTCGGTTACAACAACGTCAAATTTATATTTTTTGAAATAATAGTTTATAGCATTAAATGATTTAGGATGTCCATGATGTGTGCCGATATACACCAATGTTTTGCCGTCTTTGTTAAATATGGCTGCCGCCGGAATGATAGCTTTGTCGGACATTGGTTCGGATACATCCCACGATTGCAACAAAGATATATCAGGTTTATAATTCATTGTATATTTAATTTGTTCGGGTAATATTTGTAATTATAAAGCCTGTGGCACACTTTTCAAGATAAAAGATTGATTTGTTAACAGATTGATAATAATATATAAATATAAAAAGGTTGTGATGAAAGTTAATAAAAAAATCTTTGCGGAAGTTGGGTTGGATTTTGATAACAACAAATGGGGTTTTGGTCGTAGTGTCGAGATTGAATTTGCGGACGGAACCGAACTTCGGACAAAAGAAAAAATAAAATTGACCAAAATTGATTCCCGTTATGTTCGTATTTGGATTGGTAAATTTGTTTTTGTAATGGATAGCAAAGCCCCATATTTTGCTTTGAAAAAGAAAAAACGATGGAACTTTAAAATAGTTTATGGTAAATTCGGAAAATAAACGAAAGGAGTATTCAATGAAAAACAAACCTGTATTCTTTCTTGGTGGTGGCGGTAGTGCCAGCAAAAGTTTTAATTTGGATGCTTTGTTTTTCGCATCCTTGCCTGCGGATTCAACTATTCTTTATGTACCGGTCGCTTTACCAAATGACAGATACGCCGGTGCAATAGATTGGATTACAGGTGCCGTTCGTGAACATTCAAAAACTATACAAATAGAAATGATGACCGAAGAAAATGTAATCGATGTTGATTTTTCAAAATACAGTGCGATTTATATCGGCGGTGGTAATACTTATAAATTGTTGAACTTTGTTATGGTTAATAACCTTAAACCAAAATTGTTGGAATATGTAAAATCTGGTGGAAAAATATATGGCGGCAGTGCCGGTGCGGCTTTGTTGGGTAAAAGCATTGATACAACATTTGCAATGGACGAAGTCAAAGATTATAAATACAACGATGGGTTGGATTTTTTGAACGGATTCAGTGTTACCTGTCATTGGCCAGAATGCAATCAGTATATAAAAAATTTTGTAATTCGAAATAATGCATCCGTTTATTGTTTGCCCGAAGTTTGTGGATTGGTTTTGGATTTGGACGGCAATGTTATTGAACAAATAGGTGAAGGGTTCGAGGTATTAAAATGATAAAAGATATAAGTTTGGCGGCATATATAATACCGGTAAAGATTGGCGATAATGGGGCACAGATTGCTTTGCTGAAATACGCTAAATGCTCATACGGTCCAATCGGTGGTCGTATTGATGATGGCGAAGATGCGATTATAGCACTGCGTCGTGAAATCGCCGAAGAATTGGGCGAAGATGCCGCCGTTATGATGGATAACGTTGTTCTTGCGGCAAAGTCTTATGACTTTGATGTTGCACCAGAACGAATTGAAAAACGTGGGGCGTTCAAAGAATCACATTCTTTTTATGTGACAAAGGTTACAGATGATATGGATTTAGTTTTTTGTGAAGACCGTCCTGGCGATATACAGGTTGAATGGTTGCCACTGGCCGCATTAACGGATGAAAATGTCATAGGCTTTGCCGATATGCGTGAATACTTTGAATTGAATGTTGTTCCGATGATTATGGGATTGTAATATGAATGTTTGGTCTTTTGATAATGATGAATTATTTGAATTGGTGCGTTCGGGAAAAAAGACCGCAACCTGTTCATTATATAATCCGGATTATATTCCCGAAATTGGTGAAAGTAACATCATTGAAAATTCAAGGGGCGAACAAATATCCATAGAAATCACCTATGTGTCAGTAAAAAAGTTTTGTGATATTGATGTTGTGTGGGCAAAAAAAGAAGGCGAAGGCGATTTGTCTTTGGCATATTGGATTGATGCTCATTCCCGTTTTTTTACGGAACAGTGCAATAAAAATGGTTTCGAATTTAATGATAACATTTTATTGCTGTGCGAAGAGTTTAAAATAGTTAATTCTTGATTTTTTTATTTATAAATATTCTTTAATTACTTCCAGATTATGTTCAACTGATTCTTTGTCTTTTGGATTTTCTGATAAATTGGAAAGCAAATTACAAACCACTTGGAAACTTTGTCGGAATTCTAAATGCTTGTCCCCATTGTTACCATAACCTTTTAATATTTCTTTTGCACCATCGCCCCAGTAATAATTCATATCGCGTGATGGTTCGGCATAATGAAAGGCACCGAAATCTATTAACCCACAAATTTTTTTTGCTTTGGTGTCAAACATCAGGTTATGAAAAATTAAATCTGCATGGCATGGCACCGGTGAAACAGGGTGTTTGATTGATATGTTTTCATATTCTTTGGCAATGTTTTCTATTTTATGATTTTCGGCATCTGAAAATAATATTTTCGCATTATTGTGGTATTTGTTAAAAAATTCAATACTGTCTTTGTATGTTGAAATTTTGCGATTTGGTAATGGTTCTCCGCCAATATCATGCAGGTTTCGTATGATACGCCCCAGTTGTTGTAAAATTTCGTTTTTGGTTTCTTCCGGATAAGAATCGTGAAGGTTTTGGTTATAAGAAACACCACTCACCAAAGTTTCAGCGATAATATATCTGCCGTCATCAGACATAGCGTGATATAAAATTTCTGGGATTTGTATATTCAGTTTTCCTTTTAAAAAATTTAATACTTGGACTTCTTTTAATTGGTCTTTGTTCGTATCAATTTTTTTCGGAACTTTGAAAACAGTGTCATTATTTACCAGACATGCATAACCAAATAAGCCAGATCCCAACAATGAAAAATCTTTGATTTTTATTTCGGGGAATGTATTTTCGATTATATTTTTTAAATCTTCTAATTTCATAATTTGATTATATCAATTAAAAAACTTTAAGGCAAGCAATACGATTATATCTAATTCATAATTATATGGTTATATTGCTTTTTAATGAAAAGTTTGATATATCAAATCCCCCCGCATCCTTTGAAACATATTCATACAGTGCGGTTATATTTTCCAAAGTTTGTTCTTTCATTGCACGAATAAAAATATCGATAAATTCTGTTGGTGGGATTTTATTTATATTGTATCTGGATTGGTAATTTTTATCTGTTAGTATCTGCTCTATCTTTGAAGGTGTAATCGAAGGTATTTGGTTAAAAGAAAAATAAAAATCAATCAACTCTTTCAATGTAATATTGTAAAAAAATCTAGTTTCCAAATTATTTTGATATAGGCTTTGCAGTTCATCCATTTTGTCCCACAGCGAATACAAGCCACTTTTATGCTGAAAGTCATTTAATTTTGATATCGTGTGTTTTCTGTATGACAAAGCTTCTTGTTGTATTTTTTTTGCCATTCCGTTTTTATCAAACAGAATTTTTCCAAACCCGATCATGTTTTCGGTTATAAAATTATTTTTCTTTAAATCATCTTCGAAATAAGCCCGAGTTTGCTTTAAAGGATTTATAAAATATTCTATGATGAAATTATCTATTTTAGTGTTTCCGCGTTCCCGCCAATTTTGATTGTCATCACTTAAAATATATACATCAATATCAGACATTGAATTTTGATTTCCTGTGGCATAACTCCCGAATAGAATAATTCCTTCGCACCATGGTTTGTTCTTCTCTTTCGCAATAAATTTTTCTAATGCTTGCTCCCAAGGTAACATAGTATAATTCCTTTGTTAAAATTTAAGTATATACAGTGCAATAATATCAAAAATCATATATTTTAGCAATTTGTTTATATCTTTATGTGTTAGTGTCCCTTAACGCATGACGGTGGGGATTTGTGTCGGCGGTAGCAAAAGGATGATTTTCCGGTTTTTAATCTGGTGCCGGTTGTCGGACTTAGATCCTGCAACCCTCTGATTACAAAAGCGTTACATCGGGGTATAAGACAAGTCGCTGTAAACCAATAAATTCGTGGCTTTGCGGGGTTTTGATGCTTGGGTGATGTATCAAAAAATTGGGCATAAACTGCGTCAAAAGCATTGTTTCAAGGTAATTTCGTTATGTATATATTATGTATCAACTATTTCCCAAATTACCCCGTGGATATGTCACAATTGTTTTATCAGGCAAATTTCAGTTTCCATTTTTTTATATTTTATTTATATTCAAATATTTATCAAAAGAATTGAAAAATTCTTCATCATCGAATTCTTTTTGAATTTGTTCAATCAGTTTTATCATTTCTTCTGTGCAACGATAAGGAAACAATTTTAAAAATTTTATCATATCAATTGTATTGGTTTGCATGGAATCTTTTATTAGTTCAATCATAGAATTTTTTATTTTTAAAGCTTCCGGTTTCTTTTCATCTACATCATATCTTAAAAACTCCATACAGAATATATATTCTTTGAATAATTCAGAATATTTTTTTGCTTTTGGGACAATTTGATTTAGTTTTTCGTATTGATATTCAGAAAAAAGATATTTTGATTTGCGAACTTCTGATATAAAACCCGACAAATTTTTATCCAAGTTTTGAATGGATTCCTTGTTGTTGTTCGGAAAAATCAAAGAAGCATAAATAGAGCCAATTGAATTGGTGTTTTGAAAAAATGCTTTTGCATCAAGGATGTAGCCAAAACATTTTAATCTTTGTTCTAGTAAAGTTCTGTCCAGTGCATTGTTTTGAATGTCTGTTTGTGTCTTTTGTATTTTTGTTTGACGTAATAAAATCCAAATTTGAATACCACCAACAATTGCTAGAAAAATTGTTGCAATAGCGGTTAATAAAACTGCCCATTCATTACTGTTCAATACATATGTCCTTTTTTATTACATTACCATTATATATTATGGTTTTGATGTGGTCAAAGGATTTTAGATGTATGTTTTTGCTTGATAAATTCGGGGCAGCATTATTTGCTCCGACATTTACACCGACAAAATCGCATTTTACACCGACATTATTTTGATTTTATGATTAGTCTTTGTATTTGTAGACGAGCAGGGGTTATTCAGTGTTTGGGTGTTCTTCGATTGATTTATATACGGCGGCCATTTGTTGCAGATTGTTCTTTATAAAATTTATCAAACTTTGAGAATTCTTATATAACTTTTCAAAGTTGCCCCTGCTATTCGGTTCTATGTTTTCATATTTGAATTTTTGCTGTTTTCGGGCGGCATTACTTTGCAGGCCATATATATCATACCCCAGGCAATCCAGGACTTGTTTTTTTATCCGATAATTTCGGGTCGGATTCATACCAGCAACGAACATCGCTCTCGGATATATAACCCTT
>CAYIZJ010000048.1:3602-5815 GCA_964368045.1 uncultured Muribaculaceae bacterium | reverse complement strand
TATTATTAAATCTTTTGGAAATTCTTTTAATGCAAACAACAACTTTTTATATGATTTAATATCATCACACCATTTTATTGTTAACCCATTTTCAATCAGTTTCAATACTTTGGCTGGAATATCTTTTTCACGGTTTGGAAATTGTTCCTTTGCCAACCACAACACAACCATATCCGGCTTCAAAGTCTGTGTTAAAAGACTGTATAAAGTATAATGAATTTTTGACATTCTGGCCGGAAAAGATGTCATGGAAACTATAATTTTTTGTTTGCGAATAATTTCTTTGTTTACGCCTATTTTCGAAAATGAATTTATTATTTTATCAACATTTTTTACACGTGGTTCAATTCGCCCACGAACCATATCAATTAAATTTTGACCCAATTTTATTTGCATTTATTTTATCCGTTTTTTAATTGTTTCAATATATCATCCACAATATTTGAACAAGTTTTTGAAACAGTGTCTTTCATTTTTGAGATATCATTTAAATATTCGTTATATAGTTTTTTATCTTTTAATAAATTTGATATTTTTTTAAATAAATCTTTGTCTGATTTTGCCAATATTCCGGTTTTAAATTGTTTTGTTATTTCAACCAAAGCCGCCTGAGTTTGGGTAAATGGACCAAACAAACTTGGCACATCATAAAAACAAGATTCTATTATATTATGCCCACCGATTTTTTTATCAAAAGTTCCACCGATAAAAGCCAATTTACTGGATTTATAAACATAAGGCATTATACCCATTTTGTTTAACCATACAATTTTATTGTTTTTTAATTCGGTTTCATTCGATGAAACAAAACTTGTGTTATTTATTAAAAATTCATCTTTTAAATCTTTTGAATTATTGTATTTTACCGGATGTCGTGGTGTTATAAGTATTGCTATATCCGCAAATTCTTTTTTTAATAATTGGATCGTTTTTGATATTGTTTCAATCTCTAACGGATGAATACTGTTAAACGAAACTATTGTTTTTGCCTTATCCAACCCTATTTCTTTTTTGAAAATATTTAAATCTGTATCATTTATTTGTTTTGGATTTATTGAAACTTTGACATTTCCCGATAATTGAATTTTGGATTTTTCGACCCCTTGTAATTTAAAACGTTCTGCATATAATTTTGTTTGTGCGTACACTTTTGTAAAAGAATCAAACATTGGTTTTGTTAAGTTTCTTAATTTATAGTATCTGCGTGATGATACTTTCGAAAGTTTTGCATTAACAACAAAAACAGGAATTTGTTTTTTTGCGGCAGATAAAATCATATTCATCCAAAAATCACCATCGATTATTATCAAAGCCTTTGGTTTAATTTTATTTATAAATTTATTCATTAACGCACTTGTATCTATTGGGCAAAAATAAATTTCATCTATTGAATCTTTGTGTCTTTTTGCCTCGGTATAACCGGTTGTTGTGAAAACTGTTGCTATTATATGTGCTGATTTATCACGTTTTTTTATATCCGCCCCAACCAAAGCCGCCGCACCTATTTCACCAACAGAAACGCTGTGAATCCAATAAATATTTTTGTTTTTTTGTACGGGTATTTTTATATTCCCTAATCTTTGCTGTACATATTTTTTCATTAAATCATTTTTGTCGGATTTTAAAAATCTGGACATTACATGCACAGACATCGCACCATATATAATACAATCGTAAACTTTATTTAGAATCATTTTTTATCCATTTTTTTATCGCAATCGTCCAGATAATTATATTTGCCCGAATAATCCAGTTCTTTGTTTTGTAATTCTTGGGCTGCGAAAATTTGTTTTATCAACAACCTTAATTCTGGGTACGATGATAACATATTATGAATTTTATCCATTGCAAAATCAATATCCAATTCAGATTCAATAAAAACAGGTATAACATTTTGCGCACTGGATTTTATCGTGTCATAAATATCATCTTGTTTTTCGGATATTACAGATAAATACGTTTCAATATGTTTGTCTTCGTGTTTTAAAATTGCATCATATTCACAAGAATTTTTTTCGTTTGATGAATTTATTTTAACTTTGAAGTTATCATAGCCGACAACTGCGAACACATCAGATAACACTATACAATATCCGTTTTCGATTTTTATTTGTTCAATCCCCAGTTCATAATTTTCCTGTAATTGTGCGACAACATTACCGTGATACATATCCATATCTGAATCCAAGACAATTTCTTTTTTCCATTTTGGG
>CAYIZJ010000048.1:1768-3592 GCA_964368045.1 uncultured Muribaculaceae bacterium | reverse complement strand
ACAATTAGAAGCAAAAGCCGAACTGATTATAAAAAGATTTATTAAAAAAAATAGTGAAAATTTCATCAATTTAACCGGCTTTTATTCCATATTTGATTGTTTTTTTATGTATTCTGAAACAAAGCTGTTACCATATTGTTTGTATAATTCTTCGGCAAGTAAAACAGAAGATCGCCCGGATTCAAACAATTTCAACAAACTACCCAATCCACCCAATTCAGTATTTAAAATAACTGATTCGCCCGTTACCGGTCTGGATAATAAAACAGCACGTTTTAAATTCGGATATGCTTTACCTTTGATAAAAGCCATTTCCAAAGGATTTAAATTCCAATATTGATAATCGTTTTCGTCTGCTGCGGGATTTCGAAAGAACATCATTGTTTGTGCCTGACCACGAACAACATCGCCTATTCCCAATTTATCCAAAACGTTTGCCCGTTGAAAAGCAACCATATACGCCTGTCTGTTTTTACGCCCTTCTTGTAAACCCATTATAAAGTTATCACGGAACATTTTGTTTTCCAACATAGGTGCGGTTTCATCAATCATAATCAAAGATGGATTTCCACCCGATACCGTTGTGTTGTTTATTCTGTGTAATATATAAGATATAACAGCTGGCGCCAAAACTTCGTCTTGTAAAATTTCTGTAAAATCAAAAGTCGTTAATCTGGCCTGTAAATCCAAAGTATCTTGGGCTTCGTTAAATATATCACCATATTGCAATGGATCGACCCATTTTTTTAAAGCACTACGCATTTGTCCACCGGATGAAAAACAGCTTTCCCATAAATTTGTTAATAATCTGTCATCTGTTTTTACATAATCAAAATTAACAGATACCGCACGTGCAATTTCGTCCGCTGATAAAGCGTCTGATTGTTCCGATATCATTGCCAACCATCTGCGTAAAAAAGCTCGATTTGCTGCACTATCTTCCATTCTTAACGGGTTTAATCTGGTATTAAAATCCAATCCTTGGGATTTTTCTTTGCCTTGCATTGTTATGTATTTTCCGCCCGTTGCAAGAGTGAAAATTTCAGCCCCTTTGTTTCTGTCAAAGAAAAAAGATTTTAATTTCGGATGACGTAAAGATTGTGAAATCAAAAATGAAAACAAAGTTGTTTTACCGCCGCCCGATGGGCCGATTGTCAAAGTATGTGCAACAGCGGCCGGTTTATCGGATACATGGAATTGAAATTGATATGGTGTACCTTGGGATGTTGGGAATACAACAATCGGATCCTTACCCCAGTCTGAATCGGTTACACCCTTTGGGGTGCTGGACATAGGAATACTGATTGCCGCAGTTTTTGATAACATTTTAAAACTTCGTGGGAAACTATCGAACCCTGGTATCATTGAAAACCATGAAACTTTTGCGGCGAAATTTTCAACAACTGGCGATATTCCAAAGCCCGCAAAAATAGTTTTTAATTCGTTTATATTTTTCTTTAAATCTTCAACAGAATTGGAATACAAAACAAACAAAGGATAATAATTTACCAAATTTTGCGTACCCGATACATTTTCATCCATCGCCAATTGTGCTTCATTTATTTGTTCTTCGGCGATTTCTTCGTTTTTATCCGAAGTCGATAATCTTTGGCGTATAACCGCATCAACATCGGCCGCACCCATAATTTGAAAAGAATTCATAACAATCATTTCACATTGCAACGTTGTTGCTGAATTAAAAAATTCTTCATCCAGAAAATCAGGGGATACTTTGAACGAAACACAAGCCGAATATAATTCTGTCGGTCCACTGGAATATTTTATAACACCATCATTTGTAAATTCAACATCATCACCCGCAAT
>CAYIZJ010000048.1:0-1758 GCA_964368045.1 uncultured Muribaculaceae bacterium | reverse complement strand
AATTGATTTTGATACATTTTCGTCACACTTTAACGGGCTCGGTTTTGTTATCGGCGATAAAATACGACCCATAAACATTCCAAAATTTTCAACGCTTTCGTTTTTTAACAAAGTCGGTTTATATGCAGCCAACACAGATTCAATATAATTTCCGTATTGTTTTATTTTATCACGTTTACCCGAACCGTTTACCGACAAAGCAATATAATATGAATTATTAAAAATCTTTAACCCTTGGGCGGCCCAAACATCACCAATTTTTTGTAAAACTGTATTATCAAATTGATGTCTGGTTTGTTTGCCGGCAAAATCACGAATTGTATAAAATCTAAGAATTGTATTCGGGTCTTGGATTTGATTAAAAAGCTGAGCCCGTAAATCCAAAAAGTCCGACTTTTGTTTTTCATCCTGCATACTGGTTTGAACACCGTCAACTTTGTATACAAGCAATAAACTGCCGTCGTTTAATTTTATCGTCGAATCAGACATAACGGACGTAAAAGGTAAATATTCAGAATATTTTTTATATCCGAATTTTGGAAAAATCCACAAAGTAATTGTTGGGATATACATCATCAAAATAACAAACAAAAATAAAACAGCCATAACCAATACAACCATTGTTATAGGAAAGTTTATCCCTGTGAAAAATTCAAAAAAATTGTTTATCATTTGTTATGCCGCCAGTCTTTTAGGTATTTTTAATTTAAATAATTGTATTTTTGCGGAAATTATTTGCCCCAGCTGTGGTTCTTGTTTTGAAAAAAACGCCAAAAACATATGAACAACTATGATGGATGCTATAAAACTTAACGGATTTATAGCAATTTTTCCGCCAGATAAAATCAAAAAAGGTAAGAATACAGCCAAAAAAACCATAAATTGTAATGCAAAATTCACCACCGCAATATAATACGGTACATAAAATATTCTGGTTGGATTTGCCAAGGCTTTTAAAACCTGTTGTTTCATATTCTCTCTTTTTCTTCCTTGTTAATAATTATATCAATTATGGCTTTTTTCAACAAGCATAAAAAAATATATATAAAAAATGTTAATATCAGTTAAAAATCCACCTGTTTTCAACTGTTAATTAACACATATAATTTATCAACAATTTAAAAAAATCCTTAGATTTTAGCCAAAAAATTGTTAATAACCTGTTTATAAAAATTTAATAACTTTTTTCAACAAAATTAACACCTATAACAAAAACAACAATATATATAATAATATATTTGATTTTTGAAAATTTATGTTTATAATACCATCTTGTAAACAAGGGATAACATTATGAAATTTTTAAGTTCTTTAAAAGCTTGGAAGAAGCGCGGTAATATAAAACAAATACGCCGTGGTAAACAAGTTATTCTTATCGACCCTGATAATCCTAAATTCAAGGCTAAACAAGGTTTTAAGAAAAAATAAGAAATCTGCGCAATTGCGCGGGTTTTTTTATATAAAATAAAGAATAGTATCTATTTTTCCAAAAACGCGTCTGACAATACATTTAAAGCCTTTTTATGGTCTAATCCAGACTCTTTTAAATATTGAATTTGAAAATCGGTTGGTTTGTACATATATGCACTGTGTTCGGCATCCACCGGCGGGGCAGATATATATTGTTTTGGGCAAAATTCTATTTGTGCACCTGTCTCGGCAATTGCGCCGAAATTTATATCTGAAATACAACCCAATAAATTTTTACCTATTACAGCCGACCCATATAAAACAGATTCGGATTTTTCGCTTGCGAAT
>CAYIZJ010000047.1:0-5949 GCA_964368045.1 uncultured Muribaculaceae bacterium | reverse complement strand
TCAAAGGAAGTATAATGTCTGTTGGAAAAACCGCCCCATTACATATGTAACGTAATATTGGTTTTTTGGCTCATATTGACGCTGGAAAAACTACTACATCTGAAAGAATCCTTTTTTATACAGGTAAAAACTATAAAATCGGTGAAGTTCATGACGGTGGTGCAACAATGGACTGGATGGCCCAGGAACAAGAACGTGGTATTACAATTACATCTGCTGCGACAACTTGCTTTTGGCGTGAACATCGTATTAACTTGATTGACACCCCAGGTCACGTGGACTTTACAATGGAAGTTGAACGTTCATTACGTGTTTTGGACGGTGCTGTTGCTGTGTTTGAATCTGTGTCTGGTGTGCAACCACAAACAGAAACAGTATGGAGACAAGCTGACAGATATAATGTTCCAAGAATTTGTTTCATTAACAAAATGGACAGAACTGGTGCTAATTTCTTCCGTTGTGTTGATATGATTCGTGAAAGATTGGGTTCAAATCCTTTGATTTTGAATTTCCCAATTGGTGCAGAATCCGACTTCAAAGGTGTTGTTGATATCGTCGAAATGCGTTCAATTATCTGGGAAGATGAAAATGGATCAAATCCAGTTTATGGCGAAATCCCAGAAGATTTAGTTGAAAAAGCAAACGAATTGCATGAAAAAATGGTCGAAGAAGTTGTAACATTGGATGACGCTGTTATGGAAGCTTATATGGGCGGCGAAAAACCAAGTCTTGAAACAATTAAAAAATTGTTGCGTAAAGGTACAATCGGCCAAAGCTTTAATCCAATTTTGTGTGGTACAGCATTTAAAAACAAAGGTGTTCAACCTTTGTTGGACGCAGTTGTTGATTATTTGCCATCCCCATTGGATATCGCTGCGATTTCAGGTACAAAAATGGATGGAACAACAGAAGATTGCAGAAAAGCCGACGAAAACGAACCTTTCAGTGCTTTGGCGTTCAAAGTTGCAAATGACCCATTCGTTGGAAATTTGATGTTTATCCGTATTTATTCCGGTAAATTGTCATCAGGTTCATATATCTTTAATTCGAATCGTAACAAACGTGAACGTGTTGGCCGTATGTTGTTGATGCATTCAAACAATCGTGAAGAAATCAAAGAAGCAGGACCAGGGGACATTATCACATTGGTTGGTATGAAAGAAACAATCACAGGTGATACTTTGTGTTTAGAAGAAAAACCAATTATTTTGGAATCTATCCACGTGCCAGATCCAGTGATTTCGATTGCTGTTGAACCAAAAACAAAGGCTGATATTGAAAAAATGTCTTTGGGTTTACAGGCTTTGGCAAAAGAAGATCCGTCTTTCCGTGTATCCGTTGATCAAGAATCCGGACAAACTATTTTGGCGGGTGTTGGTGAATTACATCTTGAAATTTTGGTTGACAGATTGTTACGTGAATTCAAAGTGGATGTTGCAGTTGGCGAACCTAGAATTGCTTATCGTGAAACATTCCGTAAACCAATTACAGAAGAATATACTCATAAAAAACAATCTGGTGGTTCAGGTCAATATGCGCAAGTTAAAATTGAATTCGAACCTTGTGAACCAGGTGCAGGTTATGAATTTGAAAATAAAATCGTTGGTGGTGCTGTTCCAAAAGAATACATCCCAGGGGTTGAAAAAGGACTGACAATAGCCCAGCAAACAGGTGTTTTGATTGGCTATCCAACAGTGGATTTCAAAGCAGCATTGGTCGATGGTAAGTATCATGATGTCGACTCGAATGTATTGTGTTTTGAAATTGCGGCACGTGCATGTTTTCGTGAAGCCATGAAAAAAGCATCGCCAAAATTACTTGAACCGATTATGAAACTTTCTGTGTCTACACCGGAAGAATACGTTGGGGATATTATCGGCGATTTGAACAGTCGTCGCGGACAAATTAATGGTATCGAAACCCAATTCGGAAGCCAGCAGATTTCTGCTAATGTTCCATTGGCGAATTTGTTCGGTTATGTCAAAACATTGCGCTCATTGTCTCAAGGTCGTGCAAATCCATTTATGGAATTGTCACACTATGATGATGTTCCTGCAAACGTTGCTGACGAAGTTATTAAAAAAATGAAGGGTTAAACAATAAAGTTTAACTCTCAAAAAAGACTTGTTGGATGGACAATCCATCCATGAGTTTAACAAACAGCCTGAAGGAGAAAACCATGGCAAAAGAAAAATATGTAAGAAGCAAACCGCATGTTAATATTGGTACTATTGGTCACGTTGACCATGGTAAAACAACATTGACAGCTGCGATTGTGCATTACTATGGTATTGGTGCAGACCGTACAAAAGGTGTTGGCGAAATTGATAACGCTCCAGAAGAAAAACAACGTGGTATTACAATCAATACTGCACACGTTGAATACGAAACAGAAACACGTCACTATGCACACGTTGACTGCCCAGGCCACGCCGACTATGTTAAAAACATGATTACTGGTGCTGCACAAATGGACGGAGCTATCTTGGTAGTTGCTGCAACTGACGGTCCTATGCCACAAACACGTGAACACATCTTGTTGGCACGTCAAGTTGGTATTCCAAAAATCGTAGTTTACTTGAACAAATGTGATTTGGCAAAAGACGAAGAATTGTTGGAATTGGTTGAAATGGAAATCCGTGAATTGTTGTCTGCAAATAACTTTGATGGTGACAATACTCCAATTATCCGTGGTTCTGCTGTATCTGCTGTTGAAGAAAAAGCAGACGGTTTGGGTCAAGAATCTATTGCAAACTTGTTGTCTGCAGTTGATACATTCATCCCACAACCAGAACGTGCAACTGATAAACCTTTCATGATGCCAATCGAAGACGTGTTCTCTATCACAGGTCGTGGTACTGTTGTAACAGGTCGTGTTGAAACTGGTGTTATCAAAGTAGGTGAAGAATGTGAAATCGTTGGTATCCGTCCAACACAAAAAACAACTGTTACTGGCGTTGAAATGTTCCGCAAATTGTTGGATCAAGGTGAAGCAGGTGATAACGTTGGTTTGTTGTTGCGTGGAACTAAAAAAGAAGATGTTGAACGTGGACAAATTATTTGTAAACCAGGTTCTATCACACCACACACAGAATTTGAATCAGAAGTTTATATCTTGACAAAAGAAGAAGGCGGACGCCATACAGCATTCTTTGCTAACTATCGTCCACAATTCTACTTCTCGACAACAGACGTAACAGGCACAATTACCTTACCTGCAGACAAAGAAATGGTTCTGCCAGGTGACAACGTTCGTATCACAGTGCAATTGATTGCACCGATTGCTATGGACGAAGGCCGTCGCTTTGCTATCCGTGAAGGCGGACGCACAGTTGGCGCAGGTGTTGTTTCAAAAATTATCAAATAATATATTTGATGTAATCAAAGGGCAGGTTGAAAAACACCAGCCCTTTGATAACGAATAGTAAAAGGAAAAAAGAACAATGGTACCAGCATCAAAAATCCGCATTAAATTGACGGCTTTTGACCACAGAGTCTTGGTAGAATCCGTGGAAGAAATTGTTAAGGCTGCAAAACGCACTGGGGCAGATGTCACAGGGCCCGTTCGCTTACCAACATTGATCAAAAAATTTACAGTTAACCGCTCTCCTCACGTGAATAAAAAATCTCGTGAACAGTTCGAAATCCGTAATCATAAAACGGTTATCGATATTGTTAATCCAACCCCTCAGACAGTCGATGCCTTGATGAAGTTGGATTTGGCATCAGGGGTTGATGTGAAAATTAAATTATAAATTAACCAAGTTATTTCAGCAACGTGTACAATGCTGAAATAAATGTTAAAATAAAAAGGCACAAAAAATGAAACGTAGTGGATTAATTACAACAAAAATAGGAATGACACGGTTATATGATGATAACGGTGTTGCTCGTGGTGTGACTGTTTTGGCGGTCGGCGATTGTACTGTTATTGGCAATCGTAATATTGATAAAAACGGCTATATTGCGAACGTTATCGGTGTTCGTGAAGCAAAAGCAAAACATGTTGCAAAACCTCAATTAGTAGCAGCAACTAAATTAGGTGTAAAACCTTTTCGTAAAGTTGTTGAATTTCGTGTAGATGAAAACTGTTTAATTCCTGTTGGAACTGAATTATCTGCTTCTCATTTTGTAAATGGTCAGTATATCGATGTCCAAGCGACAAGCAAAGGTAAAGGATTCCAAGGGGCTATGAAACGTCATAACTTCGGTGGATTAGAAGCATCACACGGTGTGTTAAAAGCTCATCGTTCCTTGGGTGGAACAGGTCAACGTGAATGGCCAGGTCGTGTTTTCAAAGGTAAAAAAATGGCAGGACAAATGGGTAACGAAACTGTCACAGTTCAAAATTTGAAAGTATTTGGAACAGATGAATCAGAAAATTTGATTTTCGTAGAAGGTGCAGTCCCAGGGGCAAATGGAACATTTGTAATTGTGACAGACGCTGTGAAAAAAGAACAATCTGAATTGCCAACTCCGACATTTATGAAAACTGTTGATGCACCGGTTGCAGAACCTGTCGCAACAGAAGAAGTTGCAACACAAGAACAAACAACAGAAACAACTGTTGAAGAATAAATTTAAGCGTAAGGTGAAATAAAATGCAAATAGAAGTTATAAATTTTGATGGTAAAGCAGTCGGCAAAGCTGATTTGACTGACAGCATCTTTGGTTTGGAACCTCGCAGCGATATTCTGCACAGGGTTGTGACTTGGCAACGTAATAAAGCACGCTGTGGTAATCACAAAGTAAAAACTGTGTCTGAAATCACAGGGTCCAGCAGCAAAGTCAAAAAACAAAAAGGCACCGGTGGTGCACGCCAAGGTGAAAAATTCAACGTTCACATGCGTGGCGGTTCTGTTGTACACGGACCAGTTGTCCGCAGTCATGCAACAGATTTGCCAAAGAAAATCCGCGCATTGGGTTTGAAAATGGCTTTGTCTTCAAAAGTAAAAGATGGAAGCTTGATTATAATCGATTCTGAAAAATTAGCTGCTGCAAAAACAGGTGATTTTGCTAAAAAATTGAAAAAATTGGATATCAAATCCGCTTTGTTCGTAGGCGCAACAGAATTAGATGCAAACTTTAAAAAATCCGCTGCAAATATCCCAAATATTGATGCATTGCCAACAATGGGATTGAACGTATTGGATGTTTTAAAACACGATAAATTGGTTTTAACTGCTGATGCAATTAAAACTATCGAGGCAAGATTAGCTTAATGCTTGAAAGCAAGGAATGACAAAATGGTAGAAAAAAAATTAAACACAGATAAAAAAATCGTTGCAACCGCAGCAATTTATGATATACTTCGTCGGCCGGTGGTTTCAGAAAAAGCAGCAAAATTGTCTGAAAGCAATGGTGTTGTCTTTGAAGTTGCAATTGATGCAAACAAAAAAGACATCGCTCGTGCAATCGAAGCAATCTATGGTGTGAAACCTGTAAAGGTTAATATCGTAGTCGCCAAAGGAAAAGAAAAAAGTTTCCGTGGCAGAAAAAGTACAGGGATCCAACGCACAATTAAAAAAGCGTATGTATCTTTGCCTGCTGATGCAAAATTAGATTTGTCAGCAAACGTATAATAATACAAAGTGAACCGTTTTGGCAGATAATCTTTGAAAATAAAAGATGTTATTGTTAAAACATTAAAAGAAAAAGTAAGGTATAAAAAATGGCATTAAAACAATATAAGCCAAATACACCTGGTACCCGTGGGTTAGTTCTGGTTGATAAAACCGGATTGCACCGTGGTGCACCAGAAAAGTCCTTGACTTTTGGATTGAAATCCAAAGGTGGACGTAATAACTTTGGACATGTAACTGTTCGTCACCAAGGTGGTGGACATAAACGTAAATACCGTATGATCGACTTTGGACGTAAAAAAGTCGACATGCCTGCAACAGTTGTTCGTTTGGAATATGACCCAAATCGTACAGCTTTTATTGCATT
>CAYIZJ010000046.1:5524-6152 GCA_964368045.1 uncultured Muribaculaceae bacterium | reverse complement strand
GGAAAAAGGCGGAATCGCGCCGGTTCGCCGCAGGCAAATTTTACAAGGGCCGGCGAAGCCAAATCCCGATTATATTTTCCGCGGGCTTTTTTCATACATTGACTGTCCGATACCCGCATTTTACCCAAACTTCCCGCAATATCTATCTAACCCCTAATTTCCAAAGTCAATAGTTTTGAAAAAATGGGTAAGTTTTATTGATTCTCTTCTTTGGGGTGCAGTAAAAAATAACATGCTTCTCCCTCTTTTGCAACTTCTTGAGGCAGACCTATTTGATATTTATCTTTGATTGCACTTGTTAACAAGTTACTCATATGGAAACATATTCTCATTAAGTTGTGGAATTCTGGTTCCCTTAATGGATATATAGCGTGAACATATTGAGAACATAAGTTGTAATCAAAGTATGTTAATGTTCTTAAATCTGTGCCATTAAAGTTAATCTTACTTTCTAGTTCTTTATATAGGTAACTGATATTTGAAAATTTTGGTTTAAAATTTTTAAAAAATTTATCTAGTTTTCCCCATGACTCAGAAGCTAGTGTAAACTCGTCTTTACTTATGGCTTTTAATAATAATTGTTTATTACGATTTGTTAGCTTGTTAAAACCTCCAATAGTGAAGGCTT
>CAYIZJ010000046.1:5062-5514 GCA_964368045.1 uncultured Muribaculaceae bacterium | reverse complement strand
AAACTGTTTTTAAATAACAGCATTTGACTATCTTCTTTATAGAGAATTCTGTCTTGCTCAAAATATAATAAATATATAAAGTGTATTGAAGATTCAATTATTGTTCTTGCTATTGTAAATGACTGTTGTAAGAATGATGGTTCTTTTGGGCGTGGTGGATGATAAGCTATTAAGATTTCTATTCCCCCGAAATCCATCATGATTTTACGAAAAAGGTAGTCCAATCCCTCAGTTGTTTTTAAATCGGTATGTTCAAAATAAAACAACAATGTTTTTTCGATATAATCAAAGATTTTTTTGTATTCTTTCATTTTTGTCCTTTACAGGTTTCCATGATAGCAAATAAAAATAATTTTACTATAAAAACATTATACCTCAACCCACATAAAACTCGCTTTCCTGTCGTCCAAAGTCGTTATGTTTCTCGGCGATGGTGAATAGTCTTTGCGGAT
>CAYIZJ010000046.1:603-5052 GCA_964368045.1 uncultured Muribaculaceae bacterium | reverse complement strand
TATAAATTTTTTAACACATAATTTTGCATCCTGTATGTTATTAAAATTTTTTGCAAATTTTGAAAAAGCAAGACCATTAAAATCGCTATTTAAATATTTTTCTATAATTTTATTTTTTAAGTCTTTTTCAGTCATAAGCATTCCTTGAAGCATATTATTATGAACAATATTAACATGGTTTAAGCAAAATTTCAACCCCCATAAAACTCTCGTTTCTGCATTCCAAAATCGCTGTGCTTTTCAGTGATGGTGAATAGTCTTTGCGGGTAAATGCCCGCTGGGGTATTGCTGTCCAGAATGTCTGCTGTTATACTCGGGTTATAAATTCAACTGTTATAAAATTATATTTACATAAAATTAAACCCAAGCAAATAGGGATGAAATCTTTTTTGTTGCGGTTAGGGGGATTTTTATAATAAGATTATAAAAGACATTCAGTCGTTTTAAATATGAGAGAAAGGATTTATTATGTGCAGCTTGACCAAAACAGGTATCAAAATTTTATCAAATATGTATAAAAATATTTTAAACAAAGATTTCAATATGGGGCGGGCAATCACGTTTGCTGTGATTGGGACTGGTATGTTTTTCACGGCACCTGCGAATGCTGTATCTTCACAAAATATACATGATTTTGTTGTTGGGGTAAATGGTGATTCCTATTCAATAGATTCAGATTTGACAATAACACAACCGACTCATATTGGGGGAACTGGATTGCCTGTATTGGAATTGTTTTTGAATAACGGTGCTTCACTGATTGGTTATGGTGTTGCAAATGAATACGATGGGATAA
Organism: uncultured Muribaculaceae bacterium; assembly: GCA_964368045.1. Lineage (GTDB taxonomy): Bacteria > Pseudomonadota > Alphaproteobacteria > Rs-D84 > Rs-D84 > CAUTNA01. Next base: position 4,256 of record CAYIZJ010000046.1, on the reverse strand, counting down.
CCGTTACCGAGGATCATGAATTTTATTTAACCGGCAGTCAAAATGCAACAATGTCCGGATTTGATACAGCTTTCACAGTAAACAGTGCCGCAATTTTGGATATTCATGATATGACTTTTGTGGGAAATAATACAGATATTTTAAACGAAGGTGTTATGGGATTAACCGGGAATAATGAAATAAATTCTGGAATTGATGGGTCGGGTCTGACAGTAATTATTGATGGTAAAACAGTCGCAAATGAAATAAATCAAATGCTGGTTGGTATCAACAAAGACGGTACATTGGAAATGAATGCAGATGGGTTAAACGCATCGATATTTAAAAATGACGGAATATTTAACGTGTTGGGTGGGACTTTGGATGAAAATATTTCAGCTGTGGAATCGTACAGGGGGGCAATATATTTCGAAGGCGATACAACAACCACAGGTAATATAACCCAAAATTATATAAGGGTCGAAGATAATGTCGAATTAATAAACACTGGAACCATAACGGGTCAATTTTCATTGGGTAATGATTCTGATATTTTTGGTGTTGGTAAAATGATTATCACCCAAGATTCATCAAACTGGGGACGAATAACCAAACAAGAAATTGAAATTGCAGATGGTGTTACATTAACAAACGTTGGTTCGATTACAACTTCTTTGGATGTTCCTTTTGAATTGGGGGCGACTCAGAAAATTGAAGGCGGCGGTACTATCAGTTTTAGCACAGATGCAATAAATAATGGCCTAATTACACAACATATTATTTATTTAACTGGGACACTAACAAATAACGGAACTATCACAGTAGATAGATCAGTAGTTGAAATAGACGAAGAAATCGATGGGACAGGGGCATTGTATCTGTCCGGGAATAGGGACGGTATTGTTTCAGAAACAGTATCAAATTTTGGAATCATTAAACAAGATTTTATAAATATATCGAATACTTCTGAACTTGAAAATATGGGAACTTTGGATATTAAATTGGGTATATGGAATAATGGTTTGTTTATAAATCAAAATGGCTATAATGAAAATTTTGTATTTGGTTCTGGGGAAACAATTATATCAGGGGTAAACACAGGGTATATAGAACAAGATACTATAACTGTTGATTCTGCACTGGCAAATAATGATTATGGATATTTGGACGGAAAATTGATCAATACAGCAGAAATTACAGGTGACGGGGTGTTGGCTTTGCGTGCGGGTTCAGATATTGGTGCAGATATTACCCAATACAGAACATCTATATTGGGTGATACAAATATCCAAGCAGGCAGCACAATCACATCCAGAATAAGAAACAAAGCAACTATTTCAGGCGATGGAAATATCATTGCAATTGGATATTCTGAAAACGAAGGGATTATAATTTCAAACACAAATGTTGGGAATGGGGTGAACAGTGCCACATTTGAAAATTTTGAAAACGGTATTATGGCGAACGTCAATGTTGCGAACAGGGGCGAATTTATAAATTTCGGAACTGCTAATTTTGTTTCTGTTGATGTTGCAGGGGAATTTACAAATTACGGGGACGCACCAAATATTGCAAATAATGGTATATTGAATTATGTGTCAAATGATTTAAATTCGGTTGTCACGGGTTCGGGGATTATGAATATTGACCATGATGTTAATTTTGTTTCTGGTGCATCTGTTGATCAATCTGAATTGAATATAAATGAATCAGGTGTGTTTAACATTGGAACAAACCAAGTTGGTTTAGGTGCAACAGATATAAATATAAGCGGTGCTTTGAACATCGAAATATCAGACATTGCTGAAAATTCATCCAGTTTTTCTGGTGGTGGGTTGACAACAACTGGGAATATTTTTCTTGATTATGATTCGACATTAAATTTAACAATCGCACCAAATAAATTAACCAAAGGCACATCAACAGGCGATATACAATTGTTGAATGCTGCAACTTATGTTGGTGATTTCGATTATATGTTTTCAAACAATCGTTATGATATTGAATATGGTTATGCATACGGATCTTATGCAATCAGTTATACAACGGACGCAAACGAAGTCGTTGCAAATGCAGGCGGGACGGATAATGCCGAAAAAGTCGCAACAGCATGGGATAATGTTTCTGGTTTGACCGGTGTGGCTGATGCCACTCGATTGGATTTATATTCTTTGTCGCAACGGGATATGAACGGTTATGTCAAAGCTTTGGATGCTGTGGCTCCGAAAAATTCACAACATAACGTTCATACATTCAGACTGTATAACAATGCAATTGATAATCAAATCACAGCACGCCAAGGATTGGCAAAAGCCGAAAATTCAGAAAGCTTGTTTGAAAACGAAACTGCATGGGCAACAATATTTGCAAATAATATCACACAGGATGATTCCGATGTATCAAATGGATTTTCTGGGTCGACTTTTGGATTTGCAACTGGTGTGGATGCCGATATAACAAACAACATTCAAATCGGTTTAGGTTATGGGTATAACAATGGTACAATGGATTCTGATGTATCTGAAACAGGTATTGATTCTCATAATTTATTTTTATACGGTAAATATGATTTTGGTTCCGACATTTATTTCCGTGGCTTGATGAACTTTGGTTTTGCGAATGTTTCAGAAGATTCGAATGCTTATGGAATTGTGAATTCTTTGGAATATAGTTCACAGAATTTTGGTTTGCAGGCTTATGTCGGTCAAAGTATGGATTATGGTTTTACCCCAGAATTCGGATTTAATTATATAAGTGTCGCACAGGATGATTATACTGATTCATATGGACAATTGGTCAGCACAGATAACGCAGATTTATTAAGCGTTGTTGTCGGAACATCATGGTCAAAAGACTTTATGATAATGACAGATAATGTGATAAAGCCGACTGCTCGTTTGGGAATGTCATATGATGTAATATCCAGTGATACATCCAGCGTAGTAAACATTGGCGATGCATCGTATAAATTGTCTAACGAAGCGATAAATCCGTTTGCACTTGAATTCGGATTGGGATTGTCGACTGATATAAATGGTTGGGAATTGGGAATCGGTTATGATTGGGAAACCCGTTCGGACTTTACAAGTCATACAGGATCGTTTAATGTAAAGTATCAATTTTAATTAAAATAAAAACCGGTCATCCGACCGGTTTTTATTATGGCGTGCTATTTCTGGTTTCGACGGAGTGATAAGATTCCCAATCGGACCCTGGGATATGAACCCTGAATGTGTTTAGTGATAGTGGTGGGATTTGAACCACGTGTCAAAGCCGGTATAAAATAAAAACGCTTAAACAGGCGTTTTTATTTAGTTTAATCTGAAATGAATAAGGTTAATTTATTCGGTGTTTTTTTTGTCAAAAATCGCCCATATTGTAATCGCTAGCCAAATCAGAGTAGGAAGAAAACATGATAATACTGCCAACCTAGATATTGCTGTTTGATATTTGGTTTTTCTGAAAAAGGCAATTGTTATCGGAATTGCAGACATTATTCCGAACGAAATAGCAAAAATAATATCGGGTATGTTATTGTATGTATTGTTATAATTAAAAAACAAGTGCTTGCCGAAAATAAATCCTAGTATAAACGCCAAAACAATATTCCCGTAAGGAAATTGCCTTTCGTGAATTTTATTCGTTTTTTTTGATGCGGTAGAGTTGTTTTTTTT
>CAYIZJ010000046.1:0-593 GCA_964368045.1 uncultured Muribaculaceae bacterium | reverse complement strand
TATCCTTTGTTTTTATAAAAAAAGACCACATTTAAAAGTGGTCGGGAGTTAGTCGATTAGTATAATAATCCCATTGCCTTTGACCAAAGTCTATTATATAGCAACAGCATCCCGACCTTGTCGGGACATAAGATAGCTTTGTATACTTTGGGCGACTAAACCCGTTCCTGCTAACAAATGTCAATGCTTTGTTAAGCACTAAAACATTATATTATAATATGTTATAAAAATCAATAAATTATAAAAAACAAATTCAGACTTATGTTTTTATAATTAAGTTCTTTTTTATTGTAGTGAAAAATATATTGAATATAGATGCTTTTTGTTATATTTTAATTAGAACAAGGATATATCTATGTTTGATGAATTTGGGATTTATGATTTAAGTGTGTCTGATGATCATAATAGAGATATTATAGCTGATAATAAATTACTTTCGGAATTGGAAAGAGAAGCAAGAAAGAGCATAAAAAACGGAAATTGTTATCTGTGTTCAAATACTTGCTCAAGTTTTTGCAAATCGCATTCATTACCAAGATTTGTATTGAAGAATATAGCATCAAATGGTCATATTTATGATTCTAATTTGTTTA
>CAYIZJ010000045.1:0-6776 GCA_964368045.1 uncultured Muribaculaceae bacterium | reverse complement strand
GGCAAATGTGTAATTATTGACGCATGGGGAACTGTTTCGGATTGGGTTGATTTATTGGAATCCAGAAATCTGGAACTGGTTGCGATATACACAACCCATGGCCATGCCGATCATTTGTCGGCAACTATGGAATTGGCAAAAAAATACAATGCTCCGTGGTTTTTAAATCATAATGATTTACCCCTTTTAATTGGGGCGGATTGGTTGTTGGAACATTTTGGATTGCCACCGTTGCCGGATGAATATCGTGAACCTGAAAATATATCTGCGGGGGATTTGCAAATATTTCCAAATTTATCCGCACAGGTTTTAAATACTCCCGGACATTCACCGGGTGGTATCGTTATGTATTTCAAAGATTACAATTTATTGATTGCGGGTGATACCGTTTTCCAAGATTGTGTCGGGCGATATGATTTGCCTTTGTCGAACTATGATGATTTGATGAATTCGGTTGCAAATATTTATGATTTGAATTTGCCCGATGAAACCGTCGTTGTTCACGGACACGGGCCGAATACAAATATAAAATGGTTAAAAGAAAATAATAAATATTTTAAATCGTAAATTTTAAAACACGAATAATACCAGATAAATCAGGGGTTTGACTAATAAATGTCCACCCCTGTTTTTCAAATATATCACGGACATCTTTTTCCTGACCGATTCCGATTTCTAAATATATGAAACCATTTGGTTTTAAATAAAACTTTGCAGACTTTGCGATTTCCATATACGCACTTAATCCATTGTGTTTCGCATATAATGACATTTTTGGGTCAAACATCGCACCACGATTAACATCCACGTCATTTGGTTTAATATATGGCGGGTTTGATACAATTATATCAAATTTCCCAAATGATTTTTTGGATGATTTAAACCTTGCTGATTTAATTTTTATTTGATTTGTTAATCCCAGTTTTTTTACGTTTTTTATCGCAACAGATTTGGCACGACGGGATTTATCAAACCCAATACCGGTTGCACCTGAAATATTTTTAACCAACGAACAAATAATGCAACCCGAACCTGTTCCAATTTCCAAAATTTTTGGTGATAGATGTTTATCTTTTATAACAGATTCAACCAAAGTTTCCGTATCAGGGCGTGGATCCAAAGTATGCCGGTTTGTATAAAATTGTAATCCGTAAAACCATTTTTGATTTATGATTTTTGCAACCGGCATTCCCCGTTTTAATTGCATTGCCATCCACCAGACGTGTATAAAAGACGGCTTTGTATAGTGTTGTAATATGATTTTTGCACAACGAATATCGCCGTATTTTGATAGTATTGTGAACGCTTGATTTATTTTCATAAAGTTATTATAATCAGTCTTATGAAAAAAGCAAAATATATTATAGAATTTTTAAAGAACAGCAAAATAGCAAAATTGTTATTGCCTTTGTTCGCAGTTTGTGTGGTATTGTCGATTGTTTTATTGTTTGTAAAACATTCCGATTCCATTGTTAATTCCCCGTCTTATTCGGAACAAATTATTGTTTCAGATGGCCAAAGCCTGTACACAATTTTAAAAGAAAGAGGCTTTACAGATGCTGATATTTCCGTAATATCGGGCATATTGAAATCGGACGCTGAATTTTCGACTTTGCGCGCAAACGAAGATAAAATTTTATTCACGGGTCAAGATAAAGATTCTCCGATTGATAAAATAACATTGATACCAAACCCATGGAAACATATTGAAGTTCAAAATAACGAAGGTCAATGGCAATGCAATGTGTTGGAAACGACACCTGATATCCGCCTTATATATAAACAGGGTAAAATCGAAGATGGTGACAGTTTTTACGGTGCGGGATTGCGTTCTGGAATTCCACAGGGGGTGTTGGCAAATGTTTATGATTTACTGGCCTTTGAAATGGACTTTGAACGTGATATACGTGCGGGACAAAACTTTTCCGTACTGTACGAAGAAAACTTTGCGAACGGCGAAAAAATCGAAAATGGTCGCATTATTGCAATTTCTTTTGAAGCATTACGTGGGGACGTTAAAATGTACCGCTTTAAAAAAAGCGACGATAATGTTGGGTATTATGATGAAAAAGGAAATGGGGCTATTAAATCTTTGAAACGAACACCGATAAATAACGCCAGTATAACCAGTAAATTTAATCCAAATCGTAAACATCCTGTGTTGGGATATACACGGGCTCATAAAGGGGTGGATTTCCGTGCTGGGACAGGAACACCAATCCCAAGTGCGGGGGCGGGGCGTGTCGTTGCAAAAAAATATGACAAAGGGTATGGATATTATGTAAAAATCCGCCATAATAACAGTTATGAAACTTTGTATGCACATATGTCCAGATTTGCAAAGAATATCAAAGTTGGTTCATCCGTTCGTCAGGGGCAAATAATTGGATATGTTGGTTCCACAGGATATTCAACAGGACCACATTTACATTATGAAATTATAAAAAATGGTCGTCATGTAAATCCTATGACTGTTAAATTACCGTCAATTAGTAATCTGGGGAAAACGGATAAATCAGAATTTTTGGATATGCGTGAAATATTGGACACAGCGGTAAATGTTATGGAATCAAAACCGGATATGTTTATTCAAATGTAAAAATATTGAATTTTTTCTTGCAATTTGGATAAATATGGTATAAAATTCATTCTGTTGCGCCCATAGCTTAACTGGATAAAGCATCTGACTACGGATCAGAAGACTGCGGGTTCGAATCCTTCTGGGCGCGCCATTATTAAAAAAAATTCCCCAAATCGGGGATTTTTTTTTAATAATCGTGATATCTATGCGATGAGAACCCGCCCGTGGGTTCGGTGTTGATAGCCTGCAAGAACGAGTGTCAGCGAAGTTCGAGCGGTTGCGAAACGAAAGGGACCTGCGACGAAGTCGTGGGTATATACAATCCTGTCGGGCGCGCCATTATTAAAAAAAATTCCCCAAATCGGGGATTTTTTTATTGGAAATTTATGGAAAATATACTTATAATATATTTCGTGATAAATTTTAAACAAAGGTTTTATATATGGAAAATATCGTAAAAAAATTCTCGCCGAAAAATGTTTTAACACAAGAATATTATACAAATGAAAAAGGTCAAATTGACGGGGTGTGGACTTCGTTTTATGCTGATGGTGGGGTTCATAAAACTGTTACTTATGTTGATGGTGTTCGCAATGGGCCGGTCACAGAGTATTATAAAACCCGCGAAATTATGTCGTTTTATGCGTATGAAAATGGTCGAATAAACGGAGAGTACAAAGCTTTTTATGAAGATGGAAACCCAAAAAGAATAAAAAAATATAAAAAAGGCGTTGCAATAGATCAATCAACAGAATTTTATCCAGGTAAGGTTGTTCATAAAATATTTACTTATGAAAATGGTCATGTTATTAACGAGATTGAATATCATCCAAATGGTAATGCGTGTAAAATTTCGAATTTAAAAAACGGTAAAATCGACGGAATTATGACCGAATATTATCCGACCAGCCAAATTCGTAAAGTTTCAAATTGGAAAAGAGGCAATTTAAACGGTAAAGTAACTGAGTATTATGAAAACGGAAAACTAAAACAAGATGCCGAATATTTTAACAATGTTTTGGATGGATCTTTTATAACTTGTTATGAAAACGGTGGGCCAAAAAAATCGGAATACTATGTGGATGGTGTATTGGATGGACGTAGTGATGAATGCTATGAAAACGGAATGCAAAAATCATCAGTTTATTATTCTGGGGGTAAAAAGCATGGTCTTTGTGTAATGCTTTATCCAAATGGTAATATTCAATCAAAACAATATTTTCGTCATGGTCGTGAAGAAGGTGATTGTTGTGAATATACTGAAACAGGAAAATTGATTTCGGTTAAAACATTCGAATTAGGGATCTTGTTAAAATTAAGGCTGTGTATGACAAAAGAAGAAGTTATAGCGGATAAAATCGCATTGGAAGAAAGATTGAATGATTATATATCAAATAGATTAACAAAAAAGAAAAATCCAATCCGTCAACAGGTGGCAAAACAGGCACGGGCTTTGCGTATGGCGGGCAAGTTAGATACCGTAAAACAGATTATAGAAAAATTTCATAAAAGTCAAAAATCTATGTAAATAAAACGCCCAAAAATGGGCGTTTTTTCATAGTCAATCGTTCCTATTACATATTTGATTTTTTCAACTTATTATTTAAAAAAAACAAAAAGAGAATAATAAATGAAAAATATATCAAAGTGTTTAATAATTACAAGTATGATTGTTTTGGGTAACAAAGCATATGCGTCGAATTCATATTCAAATGCGGTTGCGGCAAATCAGACTTTGCCCGAATATTTAAACAATGCCGCAAATGCTTGGTATTCAATGGTGCCGATAAATCAAAATATTTTATTGGTTAAAACAAATTTAAATGACAGTTTAACTTTGTCGGAAAATGATTTTAATCGCAGTCTTTCTTCGTTGGCTTATAACGACAGTGCAATCAATTTATTCGAAACAATTAAACATACCGATATTCAATTTAATAATTTAAAAAATCCAATAAATAAAAATGCGTGCAATTATGAAACCGACAAAGATTCTAATAATCCGAAATGCAAAAACATACAAATAGACATTTTTGCGGTGGGCGGTTTTTCAAGCTTTGATTCTGATTATAATTCAGAATTTGAAACGGATACAGTTGGGGCGGGGTTTTCGGTTTTATCGTATTTAGCGGACAGTTTTGCTTTTTATATGGGGTATTCCGGAACGACAACAAAAAAATACGGAACAGATACCGATATAAATGCCACCACAAACAGTTTTTCCGTTGGATTAAAATATATTATGGATTCTGGGATGTTTGCAAATGTCGGGGGTGTATACGGATTGTCCAATTGGGAAACAGATAAAAATTTATCCGGCAGTGTTTATGATTCAAAATACGACACAAGTTTTATGTCTGCGATGATGAATTTTGGATATAAAATGGAACGGGATAACTATTTTTTTGAACCAAGCATTGGTGGGGGGTATATTTATTTTAAATCTGATAATCATACCGATTTTGCTTTACAAGATTTTAATGCTTGGGATATGGACAGGCTTAACGGTTGGGCGGAATTAAAAACGGGTTTAATCTTTGATGTGGGAGCAGGGTTTACATTATCGCCGCATATTTTAATGGGGGTTGATTACGAATTTAATCAGGGCGGTGATGAATATATTCAGGTCGATTTATACAATAATTCTCAATATTTTATCCCAGTCGAAGAAATATCAGGAACCACAATCAAAGCAGGGGCGGGTATATGGATGAAAAAAACTGGTTTTGAAATGGGGTTGGATTATAATCTGTTGTCGATTGGTGAATTTATAAATCATACGGGATTTGCAAAAATAAGATTTGTTTTTTAGATTTTATTTCATATAAAATTTTGATATAATAACATCAATGGTAGGGAAGTATTTCTTTTTATCGGTGTTTTTTATGTCGCTGGGTTTTATATCCCCAGTGATTGCTGTTGGATATTTGGATGCTGTGTCATTCCCAGAAACGATTGAAGACGCCGGTTTTGTCGAAAGAATCGAAGCCGCAACAATGGGATATACCCCGTGGGATACCAAATATGATGCGGATGGAAAATGCATTGAAAATTGTTCGTATTATTCATTAAGTTTAAAAGACGAAATGAACAAAATCGAAACCGCAACACAAAACGCTATGTATGCGGCCAATAATTACCAATATCAACAATATCAAATGCAGCAATATCAAATGCAACAAAATCAAACTCGGCCTGAATATTACGGTCGGGGAAGTATCGGGCGTTCATGTCCCGTATTTAATCCGTATTTGACATTGGATTCGGATATTCCGAATGGGAATCCAGTTATAATGGGCGACGGGGTCAGAATTTCATCAAAGTTTGGTTTGCGTACCGCACCGAAATCAGGTGCTTCGACTTTGCATCGTGGGGTTGATATCGCCGCACCAACGGGAACGCCGGTTTATGCACCCGCAAATGGCGTAGTTATGGCGGCTTGGTCGGATAATTCGTGTGGCAATGGATTAAAGATTAAACACGCCGAAGATTTTGAAACCGTATATTGTCATTTATCAAAAAATGATTTTTATCAATCGGGACAATCGGTTCAATCGGGTTGTGTTGTGGGACAAATCGGCAGCACAGGCGTTTCAACGGGCCCGCATTTACATTATGGGGTAATTCATCGGGATGAATATATCAATCCTGAAAACTATTTTTAATCTGAATTTATGTTCTTTTTCACTTTTATTTCATAACTGCCGTTATTTATTATCTTCCATTCGATTATGTATTCTGAAATAGTGGACTGTTCAATCCATTTACGAAATTCATGTTTTAATATACCGCTGGCACCGGTTATAACTGTTATTGTTCGGGCACCGCTGTGAATGGCGGAATTTATCATAGCCCACGATTCTTCGACGGTTTTATTGTGAAAGTCGACTTTGATTTTCAAAGGTGTTGTGTCAATCGGGGCGGGGATAAGCGTTGACAGCTTTAATTGGGAACGAACCTGTTTTTTTACAGTTGTATCATCGGGGGTAAAAGATTCCCCGATCATATTTGCAATATCAAAATCCGTTAATTGTTTCATATATCATAGTATAAAATAAAAAAATCCAATAATCCATTATAAATAAAACGCATTAAAAAACTTGACAAATAAAAATAACGAACTATAATGTATAGTATAAGGCATAACAAAAAGGAGTTTTTATGTTTTTGGATAAATTCGCAACAAGTGAAATTG
>CAYIZJ010000044.1:6420-7002 GCA_964368045.1 uncultured Muribaculaceae bacterium | reverse complement strand
TTATTTCGATTTTTTCAAACACACAACCAAAAACAATCCTATTTTAAACCCGATTATATTATTAAAGCATTTTATCACAATTTATTTTCAAACATTTATTTATATTGATTTTTTTAAATCAAATCAACATATAAAAAAGGCGATAAAAACGGGAAAAACAAAGCCCAATTTTGACGTCATTGCAAAGGTGGACACGGATTGCAGCAATTTTTTTAACCATAAAAACTGCAAAAACCTTAGAAATACGGGGTTTTTGACCCAATTTTATCAAAAATTTATTAAGATAACAAACCAAACCCCACACTGGATTCATTCCAAAGTGCTGACAAACGGCCGAATCAATAGCAAAATCACGAAAAAGCTTTGAAATATGCGGTTTTTTCAGCATTATTGTTCAAAAAACTATAAAATACCACATCCGAATTTACATCGGATTCCATCACGCAAAATTAACAGGATCGCCCAATTTAGCGAAAAACACATAAAATCAAAAGGGCGACCCGATCGAAAATTCAGCTGTTTGCCACAGACACAGCGAAATCTGACGACATTGAGCAAAATAATAATACAACAATCCCAATG
>CAYIZJ010000044.1:0-6410 GCA_964368045.1 uncultured Muribaculaceae bacterium | reverse complement strand
TGACATCGATTAAAAATAGATAAATCCGAAAGCAAATGTCAAAGCGAATACACAGTTCGGAACCAAATGAAACAAAGTTTGATACAAATTGAACTTTATTTGAAATAATTTTTAATTTATCGATTTTATACTTATGAACTAAAAAAAAATACCACATCATAACAATTTCGCATTTTTAGTCACATTGACACACAATCGCCAAAATCCGTTCGCTTTGCTATATCTAACTATACATAATATACATTATCCGCCTTTTTGATTGCGAAAATACACGTCCTATATCGCTACGCCCCGCCAAAAACCTATACATTTATGAATTTGTTCGATTATGATAAATTTATTGAAATAATTTTATTATAATTATTTTCACCGACCTGTTGCCACAAATCGGCAAACTTTGACTCAAAAAATTTTATATTTTTAAAAAATTAGCATACCGGCACCCTTTTCACCATTAAACCCGTCAACCTGGGACAAACACAAGAGCTTTAAAAAACAAAAAAAACGCCAATTTTTAGGGATTTTTTGACATCTTTGCAACTTTTTTACCCGAAAACCCGAGCAAAACACCACAAAAATCACAGAAAACAGGGGCTTTTATCGGTTTTTTTTACCGCTTTTTGCCCCGAATTTTTATAAATTCCGTCTTTTTTTCGACCAGTTATACATCCAGATAAGAAAAAGAATGCGTTTTTTTCAAAAAACATCCTGAATTTACATCACAAGCCCGAAAATCTGCACAGAAATTAAAACATCGCTGACAAAACCGTTTGACCAACAAAAACAACATCAAAATCAGACACCCATATAAGGAAACGTTCGCAAAATCCGCATTGTTTTATTAAATTTTTGAATAATTTTAATTTTTTATCCCGACCGAGCGGATTTAACAGCTGATTACTGTACGATTTCTTCGCCAGCATCACGTAACTGAACTGAATCTATCGCCGCAAGCACTTTGGCCAAGGTTTTTTGCAAGCTTTCGTCGAAAGTTTCAACAGTTATATCAGCCGATGCATAAATTTTATACCGTTCATCAATCAATTGGGATAAAATTGTCTTACTGTCTGCATTTAACAATTGCGGTCTGGTATTACGAAAATTAGTACGTTTTACCAACAAATCTAAATCTGCCTTTAACCATATCGTCAAAGCCTGTCCCGCCAACAATTTGCGAACCTGCGGGGTAATAAATGCACCTTCGCCAGTGGAAACAACTTTTGCCGTCGGTTTGGTGTCCAAAATCCGTTTAATTACCTGTTGTTCAACACGACGAAATTCTTGTTCGCCGTACATAGAAAAAATGTCCACAACGCTGCAACCGGCGGCAGCTTCGATTTCTTTGTCTGAATCCACGAATTCAACCCCCAAACGACGTGCCAATGCCCGCCCTATGCTGGTTTTTCCTGCACCCATCAAACCAACCATTACAATTGGTTTATTCAAAACTATGTCTTTATTTATCATAATACAATTATACCCCAAAAAACGTACTTTACAAAGCGGAAAATATTATTAAAAAAAGCAAAGTTATAAAAAACTTTGCTTTTGTTTGTTTATGTATTTGTTTTTTCTTAATAAATTATATCGTAAAAATTATTCCATACTTGCCAATTGTTCTAATTGTTCGGCCGCTGTAATTGCGTCTATAAGCTCATCAACAGCCGCACCACCAGCCAAAATTTCATCCAATTTATACAATGTTAATTTAATACGATGATCTGTCACACGTTGTTCAGGAAAATTATAAGTCCGTATTTTTTCACTACGATCGCCTGAACCAACCATACTTTTTCTGGATGCATCACGTTCAGCACGTTGTTTTGCACGTTGTTTTTCATATAATTTTGACCGTAACATAACCATACAATTTTCACGATTTTGAATCTGGGAACGTTCGGTTTGGCAACTGACGACTTCGCCTGTTGGCACGTGAGTAATACGCACCGCAGAATCTGTTTTATTTACGTGTTGACCACCCGCCCCCTGAGCACGGAAAGTATCGACCCGTAAATCCTTTTCATCAATTTGAATATCTATACCTTCGGCTTCGGGCATAACTGCAACGGAAACTGCACTGGTATGGATTCGTCCGCCGGCCTCGGTTTCTGGAACACGTTGAACACGGTGAATTCCGGATTCAAATTTCATACGACCATATGCCCCCGCCCCGTCGATTTTAAACACAACTTCTTTATAACCGTTCAAAGAGGTCGCATTTTCTTCGATGACTTCGATTTTCCACCCCATACGCAAAGCATAGCATTTATACTGATTATATAAATCCCCCGCAAACAAAGCCGATTCTTCGCCACCAACACCCGCACGAATTTCCATAATTACGCTGTTATCATCGGCAGAATCCCGTGGCAACAAAGCCAATTGCAGCTGTTTTTCAATATCAGGCATAATTTTATTCAATTCAATCAATTGTTCAGCTGCCATTGATTTAAATTCTTCGTCATTTTGCATTTCAATTGCATCAGATATAGCAGCTTGCACCTGAAAATACTGATTTACAATCGGCAAAATTTCGGACAATCTGGAATATTCTTTTGCCAGCTTTTCCAATTCACGTCCCGACGCTTCGCCCGAATTCATTAAATCTTCGACTTCTTTTGCACGTGTTTGCAAGTCTTTTAATTTTTGTTCCATTATCATTTTATTTACCTAATATTGTTTTTATCATCGCATCAATCGACAAAGTTTCCTGATTTCCAGTCGACATATTTTTTAACGACACTGTTTTATTATTTACTTCGTCTTCGCCGATTATGACACTGAATTTAGTGTTTATTTTGTCCGCAAATTCAATTTGGTTTTTGAATTTTTTATTCGTATCTAAATAAGGCACAGCGGCAATATTTTCATTCCGCAATTTCGACAAAACCGACACAGCGTAATTTTTTGCCCCTTCCCCCATTATCAAAACAGCGGCATCAATTGGGGTTTCAAATTCAGCCAAATCAATTTTGTCATCCTGTAACAATGTTACCATCAATCTGGAAAATCCCATCGCAGCACCCACACCGACTATTTTTGTATTGGAAAATTTGGACGCCAAGTCATCATATCGACCGCCGCCACCAACCGCACCCAAATCGGGATGCTGTTCCAAAAAGAATTCAAATACGATACCGGTGTAATACGCATGCCCACGCATAATCCCCATATCAATTTCGACATTTTTAATACCCATAGCATCCAGTGATTCAACAAAATCATCCAATTCAGATATAGCCAAATCCAATTTGTCATTTTGGTTTACAAAAGATTTATAACCATTTGTAAAGACTTGATTTATTACATTCGAATTTTCGACCCCTATCTCATCACTTAACACAGCCGCAAAGTCATCCAGCTTATCCTTTTTATCAATCAAAATAAATGCGGCACGTGATTGTTCAGGATTTAAGCCACACATTTCAAACATTGCGTTCCAAAACTTGCGATATCCGACTTTGACAGTTGCAGGGCCAATATATTTTTCCAAAGACTTATAAGCATTCGACAAAACAGCAACAATTTCAGCATCATAATTTATCGACAAATCGTTTTGCCCCAAAATATCTAAATCGATTTGATAAAATTCACGAAAGCGACCACGTTGACGTCTTTCTGCACGATAATTTCGGGCAAATTGATAAGCACGAAAAGGAAAAACGATATCGTTTTTATGTCCGGCAACATAGCGTGCCAAACCAACGGTACCATCATATCGCAAACCCATTTTGGTGTCACCCTTTTGAAACAAATACATCTGGGTTGTAATTTCATCCCAGTTGTCTTTATCGGTCAGAACTTCGGCACGTTCAATCGCCGGCAAACCCAAGTGTGAAAAACCCGCCGTTTTCAAAACTTTTTGAATACGGTTTGCACATTCATCAAAACATCTTTGTTGTACAGGCAACAATTCAATAAAACCTGATAAAGGCTTGGTTGGTTTCAAGTCCATTTTTAAATCCTTTGTCGTATTTAACAACGTTTATTATAGCATAAAAAAAGCATAAAATCCAATGTGTTGCTTATGATTTATTTATATTTTCTTATTTATACTTGAAAAATCCGACTTTGCAAGCAATTTGTCAAACAAATCGTGAATATGGTTGCCAAAAGCATTAAAATTTCACATCAAAGCCAATCTGAAGAGAATACCCATGAACCGAACCCGAAGTTGTCGATATTTCAGCAAACCCGTTCCAGTTTGAATTAAATGACTTTATCGCACCCAGTTTGTATTCCATATAAGAATCCAGATCTAATTCAGGCATCAAAACATTATCCAAATACACATCCGAACCATATCCAGAATTCCAGTTATAAGATATAGCACCATACGATTCCCAGCCTTTATCGAATCTTCCGACCATACGCAGTTCTGGTTTTACTTGGAAAACGCCCGTGCTTGCACTTTGAATTTCCATATTATTGGACATTGTATAATCAGGAGACGTCGCATAGATATAAGCCAATGTTAAACTTGGTTGTAATAAATAGCGATTACAATGAATATCGAAATTATATCCTGTTTTATTCGCCACACCGAATGACATCATATCAAAGTCGTCTGTTCCATACAAATTTGTTGAATCTGTAAAGCCTATTGAAAAATTAGCCGTCGTTCCTGTAAACCAACCATTTTTTTCAAACATCGCACGCAAACCCAAAACACTGCCATATTGGCTTATATCCACGGTATTATATTCAGAATCCATACCCATAAACCCAAGATAAGCCGAATAAACACCGTCCCAACCATTTGAATGATGCATTTTTTTATCCAGCCCAAATATACCGCCAAAAGTATTGTTTTCTACATCCTGAAAGTTTGAAAATTTTAAATCTTGGGTTGTACCAATCGCTTTGAACCAGAAATTATTTGATTTTTCGCCATTGTGATAAATTCCATATACATCTTTGTACATATTTAAATTGTTTGCGTCCATTAAAACTTCGTCCATAACGTCAAACCCACCCAAAACAAAGGCATTTTTCGCAACTGTTGAAGAATAAACAACCGGATTATATTTGTCGGCACCCGTTCCACGTTCAAACGAAATATCCCCTGTTGCCTGATTTATGGATACCGCATATTGATATAAATCTGTAAAAGCATATGAATTAAAGGCCTCATATTCGGATACTCTTGCCAAATTTGGATTGTTTGAAAAATTTAATACCGTTTTGTCGGGAATCGAATCGGACATCAGATTTATATGCACTATTTCCAATTCGCCCAACCCATTCACGGTCGTGGCATTTAATTGGTCGCTTAAACCATTTTGTAAATCCACATCAATACTGACCTTGGCATCATCAACCAAAGTAAGTGCATTTATATCAATTTGTTGAAATGCATTATTAACCATATTTAAACTGGTACCATCAACCATTATTAAATCAACATTATTTAATTGGGAATTTGTTATAACAGCCCAATCCGAACGATTTCCAATACCTGTGTATCCGGACCCTGTATAAACGTTTTCAGACCCCAAAATAATTTCGCCCCCGTTCAAATATATTGTAACGTCAGACACATAATCATTTAATACAACCGAACCATTGATATTCATAACATTCGATTTACCCGCCGCACCCGTTATACCGTCATTAAATATAATTTTTTTATTGTTTTCTGTCACCAAATTAACGATTGCACCATCGATATGAATTGCGTTATATGTTTTGACTTCTGCCCCTGCCGCACCGGCCTCTGTATAATTGCCCGAAAAATAAACATCGCCATTTACCGCATTTATATTTGTAACCGCTGGGGTTTGCGAAAACAACAGACCAATAAAATTATCCGTTGCATATATCGCCCCACCAAATGCCGTTCCGGATTCGGTTTTTGCAAAATTATCAAAAAAACTGGAATCTGTTAACCATAATTGACCAATATTATGTATGGAGCCGCCTAATGCATCCTTACCCGTTACGGAATTTCCTACAAAATTACCACGGATATCATATATATATGAATCCAATTGATTATAAATCGCACCGCCTAATGCAAAATTATTTAATGACGTCACCGAATTATATAAAAAGTCACCATAAACCCAACCAATTGACGCAGTATAACCCTTGTCCCATTCATCGTTGGCATTATTAACTGCACCACCCGATGCACGGGATGTCCCCGAAGTTGCACTATTGCCAATAAAATCAGCATTTATTCCAGCAATAGTGGTGCTCTTTACGGTTTGCGCACTGTTTAAATTTTGTATCGTGCCACCACGGGAAAAACCATTTGTTGATGTTGATTTATTATTTAAAAACAATCCATTTATTACACCCAAATCACCATTAAAATTATAAATCGCCGCCCCTTCGCTGGATGCACGGCCAGACGCCAAGTTCCCAATAAAGGAACCGGTTATATCACCAATTTCACCAAAATAATT
>CAYIZJ010000043.1:0-7138 GCA_964368045.1 uncultured Muribaculaceae bacterium | reverse complement strand
ATTATGCCGCCAGTTTATCACCAGCATTAGCGGGCGATTTGGCGACATTATATTCTCAAAATACTTTTTCATATGTCGCAAATGGATTTGATGAAACGGTAAGCCCGCAAAAAATAAGCTTTTTCCGCCGCAATGCGGATTCTTTGCTGACCCCTATATTCAAAGATTCAAAAATCCGCAAAAGCTTTGAAACATACGGTGATGGCAAAATCATCAACAATTTAAATGCAGCCGTCAAAGAAACAGACTTTAACAACAAAGACAGCGAAGATTTCTTAAAACAATCTGCAAAAGATGAAAAAACACTTTTACAGCAAATCAAAGAACAGGCTGGGAAAACTTATACAAATTATTTGGAAAAATACACCACTTTAAAAGGTGACAGAATGTATTTTTCAAATGCTGCCCGCAAAATTGTGGCCGCATTGGACAAAGCAAAATTAAACCCATCCGATGGATTAAATAAAATTTTGGAATCGGGCGAAAATATCAAAAAAGATTTGGCGACCAATTCCCCTGTCGCTGCAAAACATTTTGAATATTTCACAAAAACATTGGCATCTATTAAGGCTAAAAAACCAAAAGCCTTCGAAGGTGCATTAAAACGTGGAAAACAAATGCGTGCCATTATATCATCGATTATAATTGATGCGATTGAAAACAACAAAATGCAAGAAGCAAAAACAGCAATGGAAGTGTTGGCCGTTATTAAAAAGGCTCATACAACTACGAATGCTTTGGACAAAATGCGTGGCGAAAAATTAAGTATATTTTCCGATCCTTCTTTATCATGGAATTCGGACGAAGGCGTTAAATTCGTTACAAATGCAGCCGACCATACGTTGGGATTTGCAATACAATTGGTTGGTCGTTCGTACAAAGGTGTAAAAAACGCTGTAACAGGTGCAATGTATCGTAACAAATCAAAATTCAAACAAAAAACAGCCGGATTGGGACCACAATTTCAACAATACCAAGACGGGCGTGCAACACAATTAAACGATGCACGAACCGCATTAAGCACAACCCAGTCGGAAATTGCACCCGCACAGGCAAACAGTACCGCATTGCAAACTTTGGACAACAATAATCAAACCGTTGTTACCAATACAATTGCGAACATTCGAACCACGTATCCATTTATGACGGACCATCTAATTTCGCATTTGGCAAACATTGACAATGTTGCAGATACAGAACAGGAATTAAACAATTTAACCGACGCAACCGTGACCCCAGCCGATATTTCAGCAGGCACAGGAATCCCCGAGGCAGATATTGTCGGACTTCGTGCAGCAACTCTTACAAATCCGCAAAAATTGGCAATCGCATCCGAAACACAAGTATTGCGAACAGCCCGATTGAATAAATCGCTTTCGGGTAAAAGATTCCGTGACGCCGCCGATTATGTTTCGATGTTACAGGATCAGGAAAGAATCCAAAATGACGAAGTAACCAGATTAACCGACGACCAATCACACAAATACAATGAATTGATGGCATATTGGGATTATGTATCAAATCGTCAAAATATGAACAAATGGAAAATGGCAAACCGTAAACTGCAACAGGATATGTTTATGGAATCGACCAGCACCGCACGTCAAAATTTGGCCGACTATACCACCAATTATAGGGCAGCATAATATTTAAGCCTTGATTTTTATGGTAAAATTTGATATAATACTTTTATAAACAACACCGCTTTTTTGCGGTGTTTTTTTTATTCCATTATTTATTATTAAAAAATAGGAGAAACAATAATGACACGAATATTACAAATTCGCCGTGGTACAACACAGCAAAATAATAACTTTACGGGGCTTTCGGGTGAAATGTCTTTTGACACAGAATCCAAGGCTTTGCGAATACACGACGGACAAACAAAGGGCGGTTTTGAATTGGCAAAAAAATCAGAAATCAATAATTCTGATGGCACCGGTGATTTTTCCATCGAAAATGTCGGGGCAGAATTTTGGGAAAAATTATTTAATCAATACGCAACCAATTCAAATATCCAAACATTTGAAACAGACCCTGCCCCTGTTGGAAATTATACTTATATGGAAATGGGTTTTGACACAACCTGCACCCCTTTGTTTGCGGACATTGTATTGGTATGCCAAACACCGAACGCAGGATATTCGGTTGGCGAATATGTGTCAGCATACGGGATTGGGAATCGTGCGAACCCAAAACCAAATATAACAAAATCGGAAAACGCCGTCAAAGTCCGCTTGCCTATCGGCCAAGAAAACTTTTGGGTCAGCCACAAAGAAACCGGCATATCCACAAACATAGACAATGATTGTTGGAAAATTATTTTCAAAATTTACTGTTGAATAATTTAAATTTTATGTTATGTTAATGACGAGAAAAAAATAAAATAGAAAAAAGGATATCTTATGTATGTACTTGCCCTGAACTGCGGTTCTTCCAGCCTTAAATTCCAAGTCTTTGATTCAGAATCATTCAAACCTGTGTTCAAAGGTAATTGTGAAAAAATCGGACTGGCGGGATCTTTTGTAAAATATGAAACGTTGACGGACAAAAACACCAAAGATATCGATTTAGAAAATCATTCGGTTGCATTAAATACCATTATTGAATTGATAAAAGAAAACGACATTGACATTGAACAAATCAAAGCTGTCGGACATCGTGTTGTTCACGGTGGCGATAAATTCAGCAGTTCGGTCGAAGCAACAGATGACGTCATCAAAACAATCCAAGAATTATCTGATTTGGCACCTTTGCACAATCCGGCGAATTTGGTCGGAATTGTTGCGGCAAAAGAAATTTTACCAAACGCAAAACAAGTTGCCGTATTTGATACAGCTTTTCATCAAACATTACCAGATTGGGCATATCGTTATGCTGTGCCAACCGCATGGTACAAAGAAATGGGCGTTCGTAAATATGGATTCCATGGCACATCACATTTATACGTTTCAAAACGTGCGGCAAAAATGTTGAATAAACCAGCCGCCGAATGTAACATCGTTTCTATGCACATTGGTTCTGGGGCATCCGCCTGTGCGATTAAATCAGGGGTTAGTATTGATACTTCGATGGGGATGACACCACTTGCCGGTTTGGTTATGGGAACCCGCTGTGGCGATTTGGACGCATCCGTTCCATTTTATGTCAAAGAAAAATTGGGTATATCGGATAAACTGTTAATGGATTCTTTGAACAAAAATTCTGGAATTTTGGGAATTACCGAATGTTATGCGGATCGTCGTGATGTGCATGAAAATCTATGTTCTAATGACAATTGCCGTTTGGCGGTTGATATGGAATCCGTTCGTGCAAAAAAATTCATCGGTTCGTATTTTGCCACAATCGGAGCACCGGTTGATGCAATAGTATTTACCGCTGGCGTCGGTGAAAACGATTTCTTTATGCGTCAAAGAATTTGTGAAAATATGGAACATTTGGGAATTAAAATTGATTTGGATAAAAACCGTGAAGCATTAGCGTTCAAAGGTGCGGGTGAAACAGAAATTTCAACCCCTGATTCAACTGTCAAAGTTTTCGTAATCCCAACAAACGAAGAACTGGTTTTGGTCGAAGATACTTTGGCAATATTAAATGGGACATATAACACAAATCATTTGGAAATGGATTATAGTTTCGTTAAATAATTAAAACATAAAAAACAAAAGCACAGATTTTTATCTGTGCTTTTTTTTATTCCAGCAAATCGCCGGACTTTATATATTCGGGTGAATCTTTTGGTAATTTTTTTCGTGCGGCTTTTGCATAACGTGTTGCCTGTTCCTCTTTACCTTGTAAATTATAATATTCTGCCCTTGCCCAATCGGCACGACCATCTGTATCGTATAATTTTGCCAACACCCAATATGTCAAAGCATTTTTCGAAGTCAACAAAGCCTTTTTACACAAAGTAATCGCACGTGACACATCATCACCCTGATTTCTGGCGGACAGCACCAATGCATATGCAGTTTCAATTTGTGGGGCGGCGAATTTTATTAAATCCAGACTTTTTTCATATGATTTTATACTGCTGTCATAATCGCCCAATCTGTATTCTATATCACCCCGTAATTCATAAAAATAAGGATTTTCAGGTTCGGTTTTTATCAATTGTTCGACACCTTTTTTGGCATCGGATAAATCTTTGTTTTGCATCGCAGAAATTGTACGGGCATAATTGGCCGGCACACTATTATCAATCAATGGATATTTTGCTAAAACAACAGATTGATTTTTTAAATACCCCGTTAATTTTGCTTGTATCATTTTTAACCGTTCAGTATTTGATTTTTCCAATTGAACATCTGGGTTATATCTATATTCCATTTCATCAATTTGCATAGAAACATTTTGCAATCTTTCCGCAGTCAGTGGATGTTTTACATTATTCGGATTTATTTTCGATTCAAACCCTGCGGATAAATCCTGCATTTGTTCAAAAATTTGGATAAAACCATTCGGGTTTAATTTTGCATCCGCCATTAAATTCAAACCAATTTCATCCGCCATTCTTTCTTCGTCACGGGAAAAAGACAACATAGATTGCTTTGCCACACCACTGGAACCGGCCAAAACACCCATTCCCAAACTGGCATCCCCGCCAATCGCAACCAACCCAATCCCCAAAGCCTGAATAGCCATCGTACGGGCAAATTCGGCTTCCATTCGTGCCGACATATGAATTAAATGTCCGCCAACGGTATGTGCCAATTCGTGCGCAATAACCGCCTGTAATGCGGACGGGGACACAACGTCTGTTATCAATCCTGTATAAACATAAACATCTTCGCCGCCACGGACAAAGGCATTAAATTCATTTTCCCCGATTATATAAATCTTTAACCTGTTATCTGGAATATCTGCGGCATTTGCCAAAGGTGTAATCAATTCACCCAAATAATGTTCAATTTCTGTATCGTTAATCAGTTTTTTTGCCACAACGGGATTGATGATAAAAACCGCAATCAAAGTTATAAAGATTTTTTTCCAAATCATTGTGTTCAACCCCCATAATCCAATTTACGACCAAATATATACATCAAATCATTTGTAAAGTTATCTGATAAATTTTTGTCTTTTGCATGTATCATCGCCAATTTAAATAAATCACGATGTTCACGATAATCGACAAATTTATATGCAATCCAGCCCGATTGTTTTGTCCCCAACAATTCACCGACCCCACGCATCATTAAATCTTGTTCTGCGATTACAAATCCGTCTTCGGTCGAAGTCAATATATCCAATCGCTTTTCCCCATCGGGTGCAATATTATTGCCGTACAACAAAACACAATAAGACTGGGCAGACCCACGTCCCACACGCCCCCTCAATTGATGTAATGCCGCCAATCCAAATCTTTCGGCATTTTCAATAACGATAATTGTTGCCTGCGGGACATCGATACCGACTTCGATTACGGTTGTTGACACCAATAAATTCATATCGCTTTGTGCGAATTTGTTCATAATTTCATCACGAGATTTTTTATCCATTTGTCCGTGAACCAATCCCGATTTTGGAAAATACTTTTTTAATATTTCAAATCGGTCGGTTGCAGCCGCCATATCGGTGTTTTCGGATTCTTGGACCAATGGGCAAACCCAGAAAACTTTTGCACCATCATCGACCTGAACTTTTAACCGCCCGATTAAATTACCGATTTTTTCAAACGGCAATTTTGTTGTGATAATTGGCAACCTGCCCGCCGGTTTTTCATTTATAATCGAAACATCCATATCCCCATAAACAGTCATCGACAAAGTCCGTGGTATCGGGGTTGCCGACAAAGCCAAAACATCTGGATTTACACCTTTGTCCCGAATGGCTTGCCGTTGTGCCACACCAAATCTGTGTTGTTCATCAATTATAACCAGCCCCAAATCTTTGTAAATTACGTCCGCCGAAAACACAGCGTGTGTTCCGATTAAAACCCGTGTACGACCCGATTTAATAGAAATCAATTTTTCCCGACGTGGCACGCCTTTGTCCCGACCGGTTAATATATCACAATGAACGCCGATTTGTTCCAGCATCGGTTTTAATTTTGAAAAATGTTGAACAGCCAAAGTATCGGTCGGTGCAAGCAAAACTGTTTGCCCACCCATTTCAGCCATATTTAATGCCGCAACTGTTGCAACAAATGTTTTGCCCGAACCAACATCCCCCTGAACCAGACGCATCATAGACGTCGGTTTTTGCATATCGGCGGTAATATCTGATATCGCATTTTTTTGTGCGTTCGTTAAATCAAAAGGCAACAGATCATAAAACTTTTGTATCAGGTTATATTTTTTTTCCCGCAAAGGTCGGTTATATTTTTCTTCGCTTCGCTGACTTCGGGTAATTGCAATCGCCATTTGATGTGCCAACAATTCCAAATAAGCCAATTTACGAACGGGTTCAGCATTGGGGAGCAAATCATCCGAGCTTTTTGCAAAATGGACTTCGGTCAAAGCAGACAAAAAATCACGAGTCTGGGAATCCGACACAAAACCTTCGGTTTCAATTGTATTAAAAATTTGGTTACGAATGTTTGTCCACACTTTTTGCCCAACACCTTCGCCGGACGGATATACAACCTGCAAGTTTGGAATCTTATTCGCATTTTCAACCGTTTCGATAAAATCTGGATGATTTATAACCGCATTACCATTTTTTGATATATCCAATTTTCCACTGACCAACCTGTATTCACCAATGGGTAATTTATTCGTCCAGTAATCCAAATAAGAACTGTTGAAAAACTGGATATTAACCGTGCGGGACAAAGCATCAATACAAGTAATTCGGGTTGGCATTTTTCGCCCACGAAATTTCCCACCCGACTTATGCGATTGAATCAAAAGTTTTATCGTAACTATTTCGCCGGAATCGGCATCGTTCACAGAATCTATGACTTCACGATTTCTGACATAGGCCGGTTTATGCAGCAAAAAGTCCAATATTCTGCGACCGCCCAATATTTCATCAATTCGGTTTGCCAATACCGGCCCGACGCCTTTGATGAACTGTAAATCTGTATTAAAAAAATCAAATAATTCTTTTTTCATTTATACTTTATACGATAAACAATCAAACAACTTTTATCAAGTTAAAACAAATTTGAATATTCTTTCTTGAAAAACATCCGATT
>CAYIZJ010000042.1:0-7219 GCA_964368045.1 uncultured Muribaculaceae bacterium | reverse complement strand
AAAGCATATTATTGGACGCTTTGTCTTTGGCCATCGGTGCCAGATCAGATGTTTCGTTAATTCGACACGGGTTTGATACCGCATCCGTTACTGCTGAATTTGAAAATTATGGGACATCTATATCCGCAATACTGGATGAAAACGGTATCGAAAGCGATGATATTTTAATATTACGAAGAACTTTATCGACCGATGGAAAAAGCCGTGGGTGGGTAAATCATATACCGGTGCCGGTCAAAATATTAAAACAAATCGGTGACAGCTTGGTTGAAATTCACGGACAATTTGAAAACCATTCTTTGTTGGATGAAACCACACATCAAAAGACTTTGGATGATTTTGCTATTAAAAAATTGCCTGAATATAAAAAATTATTAAATGATGTTAAATCCAGTTATGATGAATTACACAGTGCCGCCAAAAAATTAAATGAATTGCAAACAATGTTGGAAAAATCTGCGACCGAACGTGAATTTTTGGAATATAATGTATCTGAATTATTACAATTAAATCCAATCGCCGGCGAAGAAGAAGATTTAAACAATCGTCGCAACATTATTATCAACGCCGAAAAAAACACCGCTATATTGTCGGATGCTGTGCAATTGTTAAATCAAAAGGGTAATTCGGTTGATTCGATTGCTTTTAACGTTGCACGAACATTGGAAAAAATCAAAACAGAACCAAATCCGTATCAGGAACAAATCGATAAATTATATGAAATCGCAGATGGATTGTCCACCGTTACAGGTCAATTAAAGCCCGCAGACGGATCGGATGAAAACGTTGATGTAATCGAAGAGAGGTTGTTCGCAATTCGTGCTGCTGCCCGTAAACATCGTGTCCCTGCGGATGAATTGGCAAATTTATTGGAAACAATGCAAACACAGTTACAGGCGATTGATAATTCGGATGCGGAATTGAATAAATTAAAAAAGTTAATTGATGAAAAAACAGCTGCGAACTTGGTCTTTGCAAACCAGTTGTCGGAACAAAGAAAAAAAATCGCCGAAGTTTTACGTACCGATATATTAAAAGAATTGCCAGATTTAAAACTGGGACAGGCGGATTTTATGGTAAACTTTACCCCGAAAAAGCCGTCAGCAACAGGTGTCGAAGATGTAACTTTTATGATTAAAACAAATCCAGGCAGTCCATTTTCGGCTTTGCATAAAACGGCATCCGGTGGCGAATTGGCACGTTTAATGTTGGCATTACGGGTTGTGTTTATTGACCCTGATGATATGGGTCGCACATTCATATTTGACGAAGTCGATACCGGAATCAGTGGTGCAACCGCACAGGCCGTTGGGAATCGATTAAATCGATTGGCACAAAATAGTCAGGCATTGGTTATCACCCATTCGGCACAGGTCGCCGGATACGCAGATAAACATTTTAAAATCCGCAAAGACGTTAAAAACGACATCACAACAACCAGTGTTTGCGAAATTATGGATGCGGATAAAATAAATGAAATTGCACGAATAATCAGTGGGTCTGAAATAACCCCTGAATCAATCGCAACTGCGAAAACTTTGATTAAATAATTTTATGCTTTTTTAACTGAAACTGTATCATCCGCAAATTCAATTACCGCAGTATCGGTAAAATTCGAAGCACGATTTATAATTTTACCATTTGAATTACGAACGATTGCAAATCCACGTTGCAGGACGCTTTTATAACCCAGTGAAGATAACATTTGACCCGTATGATTCACAGCCTGTGTCAGACTGAGTGTGCGATTTTTAACAAAGTTATAAATATTTGGCAATCCAGATAATAATTGTTTTGTAAAAGCCAGTTTATTACCCGCAATCAAATTCATTGTTTTTGTAATATCGTCCAGTCTTTGTGTTTGTTCCATAATGATTTGTTTTGGGCTTTTTATATTTATGGATGTGATATGTTGTTTAAAATTTACAATTTTATTCGCAAACACTGTATTTAATCGATGAGTTTGATTTTGTATATCCTGGATTAACGACAGTTTTGTCGGCACAACTATTTCCGCCGCCATCGTCGGTGTTGCGGCACGTTTGTCGGCGGCAAAATCAATTAACATAAAATCTGGTTCATGACCAACACCCGATATCAATGGGATTACACTGTTTGCGGCGGCACGAACAACTGATTCTTCGGAAAATGGTAACAAGTCTTCTAATGAACCACCACCACGGGCGACAATAATAACGTCAACGTTTTTGTGTTTGTTAAAATATTCGATGCCGGCGGTTACTTCGCTTGCTGCCGTGTTACCTTGGACAGTTGCGGGATATAATAAAACTTCGACTGGGAATCTTTCTTTTAATCTGTTTTGGATGTCTTGGAATGCGGCACCGGTTGGACTGGTTACAATTCCTATTCTTTGTGGTAAATACGGTAAAGCTTTTTTGCGGGATTCATCGAATAACCCTTCGGCGGCTAATTATTGTTTGCGTTGTTCCAGCATTTTTAATATCGCACCCATACCAGCCATTTCAATTTCGTTTACAATAATTTGATAATTACTGCGGGCAGGATAAGTTGTAAATTTACCGGTTACGATTACTTCGGCACCTTCTTCTAGTTTAAAAGTCAGGGGTGTTCCACGCCAAATAATTGCGGAAATGGATGCCCCAGCATCTTTGATTGTCATATAAATATGACCGGATGCCGCCTTTGTTATTTGTGATAATTCACCACGAATTTTGATGTTTGGAAAAGACGATTCAACGACCTGTTTTAACATTGCCGCTGCATCGGATACACTGAAAATATTATTGTTTGCAAACATTATATAAAACCATTATTTTTGTTGATTTTATTTTATGGGATTCAGTTGATTTTTGCAAGCGGTAAAATATTATTCTTTGATAAGGTTTGCGTGTATCCCCATAAAGTTGGATTTATTATCCAGTTTGGATTTAATTTTTTTTGTTGCTTTTGCAAAACAATTTTCAGGCACAGATTGCGAATAATCAATCGGGGTGTCAAATGTGTCATAAGTTAAATCAAAAACTTTGCCAGTTGATTTTTCAACCAAAAACCAATGAAAGTCATCATTTAATCGACGCATTTCCCAAAAGTCGGATTGTTCTGTGTTTTGCATTATAAAATAACTGCCGTAAAAGCAAAATCCATTCCCGTGGGGTTCTTTTTCATTATAAGGTAAATTGCCCAAAAAGGCACGTTTGAAATTCTTGTTTTTAAATAGTTGACGCAACCATAAGACTGTTTGGGCAAATGAATATTTAAACTTCATTTTAATTTTAAAGTCCAAAGTATCATAAACAAGATTTTCTGTATTTAAATCATAATTTTTCATAATTCAATTATATCAAAAAAAGTTAAAGTTCGCAACTTTTATATAATGGTAAATTCGCCATCTGTGCCAATGTCAGCGATTTTTTATTCAAAATATTGAAAATGTTTTCATTTTGTTGATACACAAAATCCAAATTAAACGGTATTTCGGCACCGTAATAGGGTGTTTCATAAAATTGATCAAATGTTATATCCAAAATTTGATTGGTGGATTTTTCTTTTAAATACCAATGATTCAATTGTGGATTTAATTGATTCATCGACCAATCATCTGGGTTCAGGCTGGTTTGCATAATGTAATAACTGGCGACAAGACAAAATCCACGGGAATAATTATCTGGATGTTCATCACGCCCCAATACCTTTTCCCGAATTTGTTTTTCTTTGAATGCTTCACGCAAAATAAACACAGTTTCCGGCAAAGAAAATTCATACTTCATTTGCACATTAAAATCCATAGATTGTAATATCAATTTTTGTGTTATTTTATCGTATTTTTTATTCATCATTTCCCAATTCTGTTAAAGGCCATCGTGGTTTTGGTGCAATGGGTTTGGTTACAATATTACCACCCAAATAGTTTTCAATCCCAGCCCACGCAATCATAGCCCCGTTATCAGTACATAAATTACGCGGCGGGGCAGCAAAGGCCATATTGTTATCGGCGGCAAATTTTTCCAATACTGTGCGAATTTCTGAATTTTTTGCAACGCCACCTGCGACAACCAAAGTCCTTGGCTTTGCCTGTAAAACTAAATCGTCTTTGATTGCGTTATTTAATCGGTTTACAATGCAATCGGATACAGCCGTTTGAAAAGATGCACAGAAATCATTTATTTCATCACCGGATAGCTTTTCAGGCAATTTAGATATAATATTACGTGCGGCTGTTTTTATCCCCGAAAAAGAAAAATCGCATCCCGATTTATCACACAGGGGGCGGGGCAGTTTATATGCCTTGTTATTCCCCGTCAAAGCAAGCTTATCAATTATAGGCCCACCAGGATATTCCAACCCCAACATTTTTGCGACTTTGTCAAAGGCTTCACCCGCACTGTCATCCAATGTTTGACCAATCATTTCATATTTACCAACACCTGTTGCCAATAAAATCATAGTGTGACCGCCGCTGGCCAATAATAATAAATATGGGAATTCTATATTTGTATTTGATACATTGTCCGATGCAGTTGCGGAACATAAACGTGGTACCAATGCGTGACCTTCTAGATGATTTACAGCCACCAACGGCTTTCCCGTTGCATTTGCAATACCTGTTGCCGCCATCCAACCAACCAGAACACCACCAATTAAACCGGGACCCGCAGTTGCGGCAATAATATCAATATCATCAATTGTTTTATTGGCGTCTTTTAATGCCTGATTTATTACTTCATCAATTACCAATATGTGGGCTCGTGCCGCCAATTCTGGGACAACACCGCCATATTTTTGATGTTCAGGTATTTGGGAATTTATAATATGAGATAAAATATTTCGATCTGTATCAACAATCGCAACAGATGTTTCATCACACGAAGATTCGATACCAAGACACAATAATTTTTTATTCATTTTTTATATATAATCTTTTAATTTAATACTGATAAAGCACAACGAAATAACTTCTTTGACTTTCATATTTTCAAATTCGGTTAATTTTGAATGTTTGTCCAAACATTCAACCATTTTTTCACTGTCTTTGTCCGTTTCGACCAGCTTTTTAACTGTGTGTAATTTTCTGTCGATTGAAATATTACCCCAGTGTTTCATATATTTATTTTCCAGATTATCAGGGCGAAATACAAAAAACATAACAACGGCAAAAAAAGCCAATGCTGCGATTCCGATAATCAATTTAAACTGTGGTTTGTATTTTTTCATATTTATTCACATTTAATTAACCAAACGTCATAGTCTTCGTTTTGCAAAGGGTTGTCGCCGGGTTCGTTACGACTCATCCAACCGCTGAATATCAGTTCGGATTCTTTGACGATTTGTGCAAACATAAAAAAGTCCTGTGCTTCAAACGGATCAGTTTGTTTGCATGATTGGACTGTTATGGTTAATTTTTCATATTCACTTGGTACGCCAACAGGAAACAGAACGGTTTGAACTTTGCCGGCTGCTTTGTTCATAATTTTTACGACTGCATTTTCTTTGTCGATATATGCGTTTGCGTTTTGAGAATAAGAAAACAAAGGCAGGAAAACCAGAAAAGATAAAATTTTTATATATTTCATAATTTAAAATGCCTTTGTTTAATTTTAAGTTTTATTGTTTGTTTGCAGCTTTTTCAGCAGATGTAGCAGCCAAATCTTCAACGATTCTAGCTTTTTTACCTGACAATCCACGCAAGTAGAACAATTTGGAACGGCGAACTTTACCGATACGAACTTTTTCTAATTTTTCAATAGAAGGGCTGTATAATGGGAATTTACGTTCCACACCAATGCCATAAGATTCACGACGTACAGTGAAAGATGCTTTTGAATTTTCACCACCATCACGAGCAATCACAACGCCTTCAAAAATTTGAATACGGAATTTTTCACCGTCTTTAATTTTCACGTGGACTTTTAAAGTATCGCCTGCTTTGAAATTAGGGATAGTTTTTCCACTTTTTAGCAATTCTGATTGTTTTGCTTCTATTCTTTTTATTATGTTCATTTTAGTTTTCCTTTATTAAATCGGGACGTCTTTGTTTTGTTAATTCGTCCGATTGTTGGTTCCGCCACCGTTCGATATTGCCATGGTGACCGGACAGCAGGACTTCTGGGACGCTTCGTCCACGCCATACTGACGGACGGGTATATAATGGCCATTCCAACCCGCCGATTTCGAAACTTTCACTGGCGGTCGCATTTTCGCCACCACCGATTACATTATCTAATACCCGAACACAAGAGTCAACAAAAACCTGTGCTGCGATTTCACCACCCGTTAAAATATAATCACCAATGGAAATTTCAGTTATATTATATTCTTCGATGATTCTTTCGTCGATACCTTCGTATCGGCCACAAATCAGGGTATATGTTTGATTTGTGTCTTTTGCAATTTGTCGGACATATGATTGATTCAATACACGACCACGTGGGGAAAAGTATATAACAGTTCCCAAATTATCAATCGAATCCAACGCATTACCCAAAATGTCCGGACGCATAACCAAACCGGCACCACCGCCAAATTGGGAATCGTCCACACTTTTGTATGAATCTGTTGCAAAATCACGAATGTTTATAACATTCATTGACCATATGTTTTTTTCCAAACTACGTCCGATAACGCCACCCGACAGGGTGCCTGGGAACATTTCTGGAAAAATAGTCAATATATTGAAATGCATTTAATTTTAATCCATAAAAATCGTATTTGTTTCGGCATCAACATTTGCGAATTTAAAGGCAAACATATCGCCATTTTGTATTTCGATAATATCGCCCGCACCGAAATTATGTATTTGGACAACAGTTCCGATGATTTCGTTATTTTGTGATACCTTCATACCGATTAAATCTGCGTGATAGAATTCATCATCGCTCAGTTGTGGCAAAGAATCCCGTGAAACATATAATTTTGTTCCCCGTAATGCTTCGGCACCATTTCGATCGTTTACATTATCGACACGAATGATTGCAACATCATGTCCGTTTTCACGAACAAAGCTGAATTTCAAATCGTCAATTTGCAAATCTTTTAAATCGGCAGGTTTTTCAGTATATGTTTGTACACGAACTTCGCCTTTTAATCCCTGTGGGGCGACGATTTTACCGACCAAGATTTTTAGATTTTCTGACATGATTTAATCCGTATTTTGTATAAAAATTTAAAAACTTAAAGTCCGGTTATCCCAGACTTTAAGTGAATTTTTAACAAGATTATTCAGCAGCAGCTTCGGCTGGTG
>CAYIZJ010000041.1:0-7665 GCA_964368045.1 uncultured Muribaculaceae bacterium | reverse complement strand
GCGGCCGTTCCAGCCAATAAACCTGTTCGAACATTACCTAATTTCTTTGATTGATTTTCCATTTCATTATCGGCTATTTTATAATCATAAAATCTGTCTTCTGCTTTGTCACCTATATAAACAAAGTTCGCACCAGCGACAAGCCCTATATCACCGTCGATTGGTATAAATTCCGGTTCGTATCCGGCTTTTTTAGATTCTTGATATAAATCATCAACTTTTTTTCTTAGCTCTTCAAGATCTTTATCAAACGAAGATTTAATAAATCCGGTCGTAACCGCACCCGCACCAACACCGGTACCAACAGCAGACACCGCCACACCGATACCCGCCACTGTTTTCATTTTATCGAATGATTCTTTTATCCCACCGCATGCCGTTTTAACATTCATAATCGCAGCGGATAAATTCACACCTTCGGTCGCAAATGCTGGGACGCAAAAAAAGCATGCTGTTATAAAAAAGCTTAACAATTTATATTTTTTCATAAATTTATTATATCATATTTTAACAATCAAATCAATCATCCCGACGGGCAAGATCGTCATATTGCCGGTATTTTTGATTGCTTGTTTCAAAATACGCATACGGTTCAAAATCATTAGAATATCGACCCAATAAATTTTTAACTTTATCCAACGCAGCGTCCATCATCACAGACGTTTTGTCTGCATCATATTCAATCAGTTTAATATTATTATTTTGTAATTGTAAAATCTTTATAACAGGTGTTGCGGATTTTGCTGTTTTACCCGAAATTGCAAAACCATTGTTTTGCATCATATATGCTTCCAACGGTAATTGCCCAAATTTAATTGTTTAACCGATGGTGCGGCACCCGTTTTAACATCGATAACCACACCATCATAAATAATATCCGCACGGGCAAAAACATTTTTGCCGGCGATTTTACAATGACCTTCGATTTCAAATTCAATTTTTTCATTTATGTTTTGAAAAAAGTGATAAATATAATTTGCGATTTTTTCAAATCTTTTTTTCCAAAAATAAAATATTATGCTGTTCTTTGGTAACGCTTTTTTTCCACCCTCTTCTAATTCTTGTAAAATTTGATGTTCAGATTTACCAATCGCATTTTCAATAACGTTATGCACGATATTTCCAAAATCCCGAGGATCGGCCTGTTCCCAGAAATCTTTTATTGGTGACAACCTTAACATTTTTCGCACATAAAAAGCATACGGATTATGAATTAACAATTCCAAATCGGTTACAAAGATATTTCCCCGAAACGCTTTTGGTCGTGGAAAATCATAATTCAAAGGTTTGTGTTCGACCATATCCAAATTTTTTACATCTTGTAATAATTTTTCATCTGTTTTTATTTTTTTTGCGGCAACCATAACCCGTGATAAAAAGCGACTTGGTGTTGTTTGGGTTGTGCCGGCTGTTTTGCTGCGAAGCCAATATACTTCATTTCCACATGACAAAGTCATAAAATCCAAAGCCATCAATGATACTTTGCGTGTCGGTAATGGCAATCCAATTTTTTCAACGATGCTTTTTGGCAACCATGAATTTTCATAACCTAATGCGGGAAACATCCCTTCGTTCAAGCCGGTCAATACGACAATATCTGCCGTTTGCATTCTGGATTCAACTGTTCCCAAAACCTTTACCCTTGCATCATCATTTAATACACCACGAATTGACACACCCGATATAGCATCCATTACAATTGCACGAATATCATTTGCCGATAAAGTTAATTCATATTCATCCAAAACATCCGAAATATTTTTAATCGATTGCCATATTGAAATTGCTTCATCTGATTGTGAATCAAAAACGGGCACAAATTTTTCGGGGTTACTTTCATAACAATTTAATAATGTATTAAATAAATTGTTTTGGGATTTGTTATATTCATCAATTAAACTGAAATTTTCATCATCGAAACTGTCATCTATAAAATTTAAAATCGCACGACCTGTATTTGTCTGGGTACCCGATACACCACCCGAAAAATCACATGGAATTTGATATCGTTGCATAACAGATGCAATTCTTTGGTTACCGGCGGCGTCCGGTGTTATAACCAAAACAGTTTTATTTTCCAATATTGCCCGCTTTGCAATTTGTGCGACGATTTGTGCCTCGTCCCCTTCATTTTCAGCCGCAACCAAAGTTTGATTTGTTTGTATATCAAACCGCACACCAGAATTCGAAAAAGCCGAATTTAAAAAGTCTATATCACTATTTCCAACATCAATTTCTTTGACCGAATTTATATCAAAGTTTATTTTATTTAAAAATTTAAATTCTGAATTATACGGGTTTGTTGATTGTGATAATTCATCAGTTTTACCGGTTATTTTGCCCGGTAATATTATGTAACCATTATTTAACTTAGAAATGTATGTCATCAAATCTGCGGTTGCAGGAACGCTGCCGGTTGAACCGCATACAATAATTTTATCCCGATTCGACAAAACATCCATCCATTTTTTAATCCCTAAATTTCGTGCGGCCACAGATGTCATTTTATTTTCAATTATGGATGGTAAAACTTTTGTAAGGATGTCTAAAAATTTTGCCTTGTCTTTGAAATGTTTTGCGTATTTTTCATCGACCAAATTTATCCAATCGATTTGGGTGCTGTCGATACCTTCGTTTTCCAAATAATCCTGACATCTTAATAAATCACGTGCAACCGGAATTGCTGTCGATATATTTTTTATTTTGGGATCTGCACTTAATAATTTTAACAACAAAACAAAACGTTGGGCGTTTGAAATAATATCTGTATCTGTAACATCTTCGTCTAAATCAATTGCTTCTTCGCCCAATGGCACCAACAAAGGCAGCATCATAGCAGAGCCATTTTTTTCAACCAGCATTTTTTCAACATTTCGAACCGCACGTCTACTGGGCAGAAAAATTACCGAATTGGATAAATCGGCATCCTTAATCAATTCCCACAAAGCCGATAAAATATTAGCCGGATTTGATGCATAAAAAATATTATTATTTGATTCCAATGATATTCCTTAGAACTTCGATTCCTGTTTTTTTGATAACGGATGTTTCCAGAATTTCTTCAACCATTGCCGGATGGTTTGAATGACTTAATTCTTTTTGATTTTTTTCAACGGCTTTTTTGTCTTTTTTTGTATAAACGATTTGATAAGACACGCCGTGACTATCACAAAATTCCATCAACTCTAAATCTGAATTTTTCACCCCGACCCGTGAATCTATCAATATAAACAATCTGGTTAATTGACTGCGAGTTAATAAATATTCTTCTAATCTTTCCAGCCATCGTAAAGAATCAGCTTTTGAAACTTTTGCATATCCGTATCCGGGCAAATCGACAATCATAGTACGGTCGGAAAAATTAAACAAATTCAAAGACTGTGTTCGTCCCGGTGTTTTCGAAGTCCGCGCAATAACAGAACCCGCAATTGCATTTATTAACGAAGATTTACCAACATTACTGCGACCGATAAAAGCAAATTCGGAAAATTGCGTTCTTGGTAATTTTTGAACTGTTTCAAAACTGCCCACAAATTTAATCATAATCAAAATCCTTTTTTATTCTTTTTCCAGCAATCTTTTGTATGCTTCTTTTTTTGAAATCCCGCTAAGTTTTGCAACTTCCATTGCGGCAGACTTTGTTGAACTGGCAACAACTTCATTTACGATTTGGGATATTTCGCTGTCTGACATTTTAACATCTGGTGCGGGTTCAACGACGATGACGATTTCACCCTTTAATTGTTTCAAGTCCGCTAATTCTGCCGGATAGCCGATAATTGTTTCTTCAAAAACCTTTGTTATTTCACGAACGATTGCAACTCTTCTTTCTGGCATTACACGTGCCAATGCGGCAATTGTGTTGTGTATTCTATTCGGGCTTTCGTAATAAATAATTGTATGTCTTAATTTATTATCTGCTGATAATTTTTTTTCATCGAAAAATCCGCAAAACGTAAATCTATCGGTTGGAAATCCGGATAATACCAAAGCCGATAAAAAAGCAGCCGGTCCCGGAATTACAAAAACCGGTAAATCTAAGTTACGTAATTGTCGAACCAATTTAAATCCAGGGTCACTAATACACGGGGTTCCCGAATCGCTAACCAATGCAACAGATTCCCCTGCTTTTATCTTTTCAATAATGGAATCAGCCGCACCCGTTTCATTATGTTCGTGGAAAGCCTGTCTTTTTGTTTTTATATCAAAAGCCGCAGCCAATTTACCAAAAACCCTTGTATCTTCGGCCGCAATAAGGTCAACCGACTTTAAAGTTTCGATTGCTCTTTGTGAAAAATCTGATAAATTACCGATTGGTGTTGCTACAATATAAAGACCTGATTGCATTTATTTTCCTTTTATTGTAAAATGATACTAACAAAAAATGGATTTTTCAATGTTTATAAAAAAAATTTTAACTTATATTGTGTTGACTCTGATTGTATCGGGGTGTTCTTCGAACAAAGATTGGAACCGTGAATTGGCGATTGCACCGGTTGGCAAACCTGTATATATTCAAAAAATTGTGCCTGAAACTTTGTATGGTGATGTTAATAATATGAATTTATTGGTACTTCCTAAATCTATTGATACCCAAATTGAAAAAACAACACCTAAAACAGCTATACCTTTGAACGATGCAAAAAACATTTCTGTTTTGCTGCCTTTGTCGGGTGAAAATGCCGAACTGGGTCGGGGAATAAGAAAATCTATTGAAATTGCTTTTTTCAAAACATCGAATAAAAACATCGCCGTAAATTTTTATGATATGTCGGGGGACGCCGAACAAAAAGAAAACACTGTAAAAAATGCTTTGGCCAGTTCGCCAAGCATAATAATAGGCCCGATATTTGCCGAAGATGCAAAGTTAGTTCGTAAATTAAAACCGGTTGATTTACCTGTTTTATCATTTACATCCAACACCAAGGCAATTGGAAATGGCGTTATGACAGTTGCGTTAATCCCATACCAAAGTGTCGAAGCAATCGTTAAACAAGCCGGATTAGACGAAAGAAAATCTATAATGATTTTCGCACCGAATTCAGAATCGGGCGAATATATGGCTGGTGCTGCAAAAAAAGCCGCCAATATTTATAACATCGATATATCGGGATTATTATATTATACCCCAGGGGATACAGATTCTATGAAACGCCTTGCGAACGAGGCGGCAAACCACACAGCCCGATTAGAAGCAAATACAAAAGCCCGTGAAATTTTATCAAACATTATGATTCACGAAGACTTGGACGAAGAGGAAAAACTATACATAGAAACACAATTAGAAGATGTTTCAAAATTAGATACTTTGGGAAAACCACCGTTTGATTCTGTTTTATTCCTTGGGTCTATGAACGATTCCCAAACAATTGTTTCTTTTTTGCGGTATTTTAATGTAACCGAAAAAGATGCCAAAATGTATGGAACCGCATTATGGGATTTATCAAACACCCGTGGAAATTTTTCAATGTCAAATGCCCAATACGCCAGTCTTCCTGCAATGGATCGTGCTTTTTCAAACACACATCAACAAATATCAAATCGTGCAACCAGTCGTTTGGACACTCTTGGATATGATGCGGCAAACATCGCAATCGGCATGTTGGAATCAGATCAATTGGCGGCGTCGTATTTACTATCCCCAAGCGGATATGTCGGAATTGATGGACTGTTCAAATTGTTACCAAATGGCACAAATGAACGGGCTTTGCAAATATCAAAGGTTAATGGAAAAATAATAACACCTGCATCGACAGACTTCATTGAACCGTTATATTTAATACCAGAATCAAACATTTCTTCGGCAGATTGGATAAGTGTTATGGCCGACGATATTGACCCAATGGATTATCTTTTGATATCTGATGATTATAAAAAAACATATTCTGATGCACCGAAAACAATCCAAGAAGCATTAACACCTGTTGCAGATGAAACAGCCGTACAAACCGCAACACCGATTGTAATCGAAGAATTCACAATTGAAACGTTCGACGAAGAACCGGCGATAAAATTTGAAAACTTTGTCCCGTTAAATTTGGATACAGTTAATCAAAAAAATGTCGAAAGTGTTGAAATAATATTATAAAAAAGCCGGCATAACGCCGGTTTTTTTTACATGATTGTTTTTATAAAAACCACTTTAATTTATCAACAATCCATTTCATTTCGTTTTCTTTCATATCTTTTAAAGATTCGGTAAAGTTCACATAATGTGCTGCACCTATTGTATCCATTAAACTGATTTCAATAACACGGTTCATATTGATATGTACGCCTGTTATTTTGGTATATTCATTCAACAAATTTATTAAAAAATCATTATTCGTTGGGTTATACAATCTGTGAAATTCATATTCACGTTCACCGAAATCCGAATTACACCAATCGAAAACACCTGTTAATTTAAAATCATCGTCGACCAAAGAATTTGATCCACTGAAATCTTTGTGCAATAAAACAATGCTTGTCGGTTTTTGTTCGTGTGCAGATTTATATTTTTTATAAATTGTATCCAATTGATTATCTGTAAAATATGGTTTTAAAAATGAAAAAATTTCATTCGATGGGATTAACCCAAATTTTGTTTCCCCAAGTACTGGATATATTTTTTTCGCCATACCAATATCGATTTTATGTATATCGGATAAAAACTTTGCAGACGTTTTAAAAAAGTTTTGTTTTTTATCCGCCGGCAGTTTATTTACTTCATCTATTTTCCAACCACGACCCATTAACATTTTATGGGTTGCGTATTTATATTCAAAATCTTCATAAACTGTTATTTTGGGAACATCGATATCAATGTACGGTCGCACCAGATTTGTGATGATTTCTTCGGCCTTATAAACGCTTACATTACCTTTTGGAAATCGATGAATTTTATCATCGACAATAAAAGCAATTGACCCCCAGCCCTCTTCTGCGAATTTAATTTTTGCGGACGTGTATTTTTCTTCTAAAAAATTTAATAAAATATTTTTATCCAATTGAATCATCAGTTTTCCTGTTTTTTATTTTATATTAAAACACATCGAATTCTTTTTTCCAAACAAAACCATATTTTTCAAAATTGTTTTTTTGTTTTTCTTTGAACATATTTATAATTTCTTTGAATTGCACAAAATGTTTAAAAATAGAATTTCCATATTCTGCAGCAGCCGTTACATCTGCCGGATCATGGGTTGAAATATCCGCCCGAGCCATTTGTGAAATTGTTTCCAACCTGTCACAAAGTTTTACAAATTTTGACTCAGCTGTTTTTTGTTCTTCGTATTCGTGCCATAAATTATCAAAAAAAAATTTTAAGTCTGTCGGTAAATTGCCGGTCATTGTTTCCAATGCGGTTAATTCAGATTGATGTTTTGATTTTTTTAATTCTGGATTTAAAATTGCTTCATAAGCATCCAAATCCCCCGCAACCGCTTCGGGCAAATCGTGAACAATAATCATTTTGAAAACTTTGTTCATATCTAAATTATCAATTTTATAATACTGTGAAATCAACATAGCCATTAACCCAACTGCATACGAATGTCCGGCCGAATTGTCAAAAATTGTATTTTTATGTTTATCCAATCCAACAATTCCCCATGGGCTGGCATTCCATCTGATTTCACTTTTTAAATTTTCCGCCATTTGCCAAAATTTATAAATATCCGTCAT
>CAYIZJ010000040.1:2324-7802 GCA_964368045.1 uncultured Muribaculaceae bacterium | reverse complement strand
AAGCGAAAGCAGCAAAGTCAAACAAAAAGTTTGGCGGAGCCCAAAACCAACGCTGTTTATAAGTGAAATTTATGTAATCGTTGATTGCCTGTGTTCGGGTTGTTTTTAAATATTTTTGTTCATATTTTATCCCCGAAAACAGCTTTGTAATTTGAAAATTTGAAATACTATCAACTATGCGACCCGATAAAGAGCTTTCGGTTTCGGATAATTTTTTTGATGCTTTTGAAATCTTGGGATAAGAGCATAAAGACCAAACAATTCGAAAAACAACACCAAATAATATTAACATTGCCGCATAAAAATTGATATCCAAAATTAACAACGTGTTAATTACCAATATCATAGTGGCAGCAACCATAATGAAAAAATCATTCAGCAAAAATCCAGCCGTGATATAATCCATTTGCGAATTGATTTTCCCAGGCATTCGGTTTGAAAAAAATTGGGTTGATTGTTTGTGAACATAATTGTTCAAAGCCTCGGACATATTGTTTTTTGCCTTTGGAGTCATTCGGCTTTCCAAAATGTTGTGCAAAATATACCCACATGTTAACAAGAACAAAAAGCCAAAAACAAACAGTGCAGTTGGCATAACGAATTCAACAAATCCCATACCATTTGGTATTGTCTGTTCGAATAATTTAACAGTTATTTGTGATATTTTTGGAAATAAAATACCGTCAGCCAAATCGATAATCAGCAAACAAATTACAAAACCCAACACCAGCCATTTAAACGGTTTTATTGCATATTGCATATAAAATTTTAATAAAGATTTTGGTAATACTTGCATTTTTTTACACCTTTAATTTGGGATAAAGTT
This sequence comes from uncultured Muribaculaceae bacterium, assembly GCA_964368045.1. GTDB lineage: Bacteria > Pseudomonadota > Alphaproteobacteria > Rs-D84 > Rs-D84 > CAUTNA01. Next base: position 6,976 of record CAYIZJ010000040.1, on the reverse strand, counting down.
TTTTTGTGTTGTTTTCCAGTATAGCTTCGATTTGTTCAATGTCCATATTTTTTATTTCCGCCAAAGTATGCGGAACACGGGCAACCATAAATGGTTCGCATACCTTTCCACGATATGGCACTGGTGCCAAATACGGTGCATCCGTTTCGATAACAATTCTGTCCAATGGGATTTTTGCAAAAGTTTCCCGTAATTCATCTGCGTTTTTAAAAGTCAAAATACCGTTTGCAGAAAAATAAAAACCACGATCCAATAAAATTTTCGCCATTTCCCAACTGGAAGTAAAGCTGTGCAGAACACCGCCAACCGAACCGTCCAAGAATTTTATTGTGTCGACCTCGGCATCCCTGCTGTGGATTGCGACAGGCAGGTTTACAGTACGTGCAATATGTAATTGTTTTTCGAATAATTCAAATTGTTGTTTTTTGAATTCTTCGCCATAATGGTAATCCAATCCAATTTCACCAACACCAACAATTTTTGGATGGGTAAATAATTCAGATTTTAATACAGAATCGACATCTATGTTTTGTTCGCCGCATTCGGGATGTAATCCCAACGTTCCCCAAATACAATCGTATTTATCAATTAAATTTATTATTTGATTTACATCGGAAACTTCGGCACCTGCACAAATCATCGCACCAACATTTGCGTTTTTTGCATTTGTTATTATGGATTCGATGGATGTTTCTTTTATAAAATCACGACTAAGATGGCAGTGTGTATCTATAAACATTGTTTTATCTTTGTTATTATTTTAAATATCGAAGTTCGGGCTTCTATGTTCAAAGTTGCCATATCCGATATAATTTCAGCAGCCACGGGGTATAAATCCGCCAATCCAAAGTGTGCAATCGCATCCGTTAACAAAGGATACAATTCAGGGGACACGGCGATTTTTTCGGACAAAGCCATTATATCTGCGGCCGTTGATTTTTTATTGTTTAACAAGTTCAACAAATCAATATATATTTTATCGCCGCCGGTTTCTATTAAATGTGCGATTTTACCAAAGCTGCCGTTACAAAGGTTTATTATATCGTCGTTTATTTCGCTTTCTGGCATATATGTCAAACATAATTGCTGAATATTTGTTTTGGTCAGGGGGCGAAGTTTTTCAATACGGGCCCGTGAACGAATTGTTGGTAATGCGTTCGCCAATTGATTTGATATCAGAAAGAATATCGTTTTTGCTGGTGGTTCTTCTAAAATCTTTAACATAGCGTTTCCGGCTTCGGGCATTCGCAGTTCATCAACTGAATCCACCAATACAACACGCCATCCACCAGACATCGAAGACACCTGTAATTTTTTTATCATTTCACGAACGGTAAAAACCGAAATGGTTTTGGAATCTGTTTTTGATTTACCGTCTTTGTCGATATTGTGTTCGATATCCAAAACAAAAAAATCACCAATGTTACCGTAAATTTGTTTCGCCAGACGGTATGCCAGTGTGGCTTTGCCGATGCCTTTTGGTCCGGATAAAATCCAAACAGGGTGCAGGGGATGTGTATCACGATTATCCCATGCGGTCATAAACGTTTTCAAAAAATCGGTATGCCCAACTATTTTTTCGCAATCGATAGGATGCGGAAAAATCGAAGGACTTGTTTTTTTTACAGCCATAATATTATATTCCTATAAAGATTTTACCTAATATAATAGATATGTTTTTGAAAACTTTGGCGAACATATTTATTTTATTAACATCTGTTTTTGCGATTAAAGGTTTGCGTGCGACAACTTCGCCATTTAACTCAGCGATAATTTCCCCGACTTTGTCACCGGCTTTGATTGGTGCGGATACGGGTTCGTTGTATCGTGCTAAAATACGAACACCACGGATATTGTCTTCTTTGTCAAAAGTCACAGTAAAAGGTTTGTCGACGGTGCCAACAACCGAAGACCGGCTGCCGTACCATACTGGAACTTTTACAATTTCTTCGCCTGATTCGTAATAGCTTTTATTTTTGGTTTCACGAAATCCATAGTTTAATAATTTACGGACTTCTTCTGCCAATTCGTTATGGTTTTTTGCTTTCATTCCATTAACAACGGCGATTAAACGACGGCCACGTTCTTTGGCGGACGCAACCATACCGTATCCACCTTCGTCCGTGTGACCTGTTTTCATACCGTCCGCAGAATTCATAATAAACAATAATTTATTATAATTTGTTGTGTGGGTTAATCCCCATTCTTTGCACCATTTGTCTTGATATTCTGTAAATGCAAATCTTTTTGTTCCAAACATAGGATACAATTCGGAATGTTCGTTAATTAAATAGTCCGCCAAAATAGCCAATTCACGGCTGGTCATTAAATTTCCATCGTTTGGTAATCCGGTTGCATTTCCAAATGTGGATTTTTCCATTCCGATTTCATAAGCCAAATCTTGCATCAATTGGGTAAAGTCGTCTTCGGTTCCGGCCAAACTTTCTGCGACCACCACGGATGCGTCACCACCCGATTGAACGATAATTCCATAAATCAAATCACGAACAGTGATTGTTTGTCCTGCGGACAGGCATATTTTACTTGCCGGATACCACGTTGGGTTTTGATAGTCCGCATTTTCGCCAACCGTTAATCTGTCGTCCAAAGTAAGGCGTCCTTCTTTGACTTCTTGGAACAACACGGCCAAAGTCATCAATTTAATCATAGACGAAGGCGGCATTAGTTTATCAGCATTTTTGGCAACGATTTCTTTGCCGGAATCAAAGTCAATTAAAAAGGCCGAAGCCGCACGTGTTTTATAAGCGTATCCTACGGATGGTGCAATCATCAGAGATAAAACGGATAGTAATGTTATTATTTTTCTCATATTTTAAACCTTTGTTTTTGACAGCTTAGCAAATATCACCAATAAAATGCAATTGGGAAATTGATTTTAATGTAACTTTTTGCAAAGTTTTTGTTTGCAGTTTATTATCGTCGGGCAATTTGACGGCGATTTCGTCGGACGTTTTACCCCAATTGTTTTCTTCGACCAGTATTTGTGCCGTTTGGCCGATTTGTTTTTGCATTAAATCGGCTTTGTTTTCGTCCGCAATATCGATGATAATTTTAACCCTTTGTTTTGATACGGATTTGTCGATTTGATTTGGCATTGTTGCGGCTTCGGTATTTGGGCGAGGCGAAAAAGGAAAACTGTGAATTTTTATCGGTTTTAATTCACGGGTCAATTTCACTGTTTCGTTGAATAATTCGTCCGTTTCCCCCGGAAATCCGCAAATGATGTCCCAGCTGAACGAAATATCAAATCCGTCATTGCGGTTCATTATTTTACGAACCATATCTGCGGTATGTCTGCGACGCATAGATTTTAATATGGTATCCGAACCCGATTGCATAGAAAGATGTAAATGATTTGCCATTTTTGGTTCTGATTTTATCATTTCTATGATTTTATGGATTTCGGGACTGGCCGGATCCAGCGAAGACAACCGCAATCTTTGTATTTCAGGACAATCCGTTAATAACATTTTGCAAATATCCGATATGAATACAGGCTTGTCATTTATGGTGCTGGCGTAACTGGCGATATCAACACCCGTTAATACAATTTCACAAAATCCATTTTTAATGGCGTTTTTTACTTCTTTTAATATATCATTGTATTCAAAGGATACACGTTTTCCACGCAAAAGACGGGTAACACAATAAGCACAAATATGATTGCAACCATTTTGAATTTGGATATATTTTTTTGACAGCCCCGAATTTGATTCTTTGAATTTTTCGATTAAAGGGTCGGTTTTAAAGCAGGGCGATGTTTCAAGCCCACGAATATAAGCGTCCAAATTCATTTTTTCCGCATTATCAATAACAATTGAATTTTCGATTTCAGCAAACAAAGCAGGGTTTCGTGTGGATGCACACCCCGTTGTGAAAATAGGGGCGTTCGGGTTTTCCCGTGATAATTTACGAACGGCCTGTGCGGATTGTCTTTCGGCTTCGGCTGTGACAGCACAAGTGTTCACAACAATCGCTGTTTTAATCCGTGTTGACAGCATCTTTTGAATCTTTTCTGTTTCCAAAGTATTCAACCGACATCCAAATGATAAAGTTTTAATATTTTTTTCTTGCATTTTTATAACCTTTGCTTTATTATAGCTGGGTTAAAAATTATTTCAACAAAGGATTTTAAATATGGCACGCACAACAAATTCTGATACATTACCATTCGTAGAAAGCCGTTTCGAGCTTGGGATGCTTGCATCACAACGTGTTCGTGATTTGAATGCTGGGATTGAACCTGTAATCGAAAAAAGCAAAGATAAACCAACAGTTCAGGCTTTGCGTGAAATTGCAACTGGCGAATTGGATATGTCTGTATTGCGTCACGAATTTGTTCAATCTTATAAAGATACAGCACCAGTTGACGTTGATGAAGATTCTGTGGTTTTAGAAGTTAAAACCGAAGATCCAACATTACGTGGTATGGATGCTGAATTAGAAGGCGTAATTTTGGAACCTGTTTCCGAAGAATCAATAAAAGATATTGATTCTGAATTGGATGCCGAATAAATTTTCAAGGAGACGTGGCAGAGTGGCTGAATGCGCCCGCTTGGAAAGCGTGTATACGGGTAACTGTATCGAAGGTTCGAATCCTTTCGTCTCCGCCAGATAAAAAAACAACCCCA
>CAYIZJ010000040.1:0-2224 GCA_964368045.1 uncultured Muribaculaceae bacterium | reverse complement strand
ACAATTATGCTGGGGTAACCGATTGATTTTGCAGACAAATAAAAAAAATTTGATTTGTCAAAAAAAATGGACTATATTTTGACCACTATGATTACAAAACAAGATATTTATTATGCTCAGTCTGAATGGGCAAACGCCATTATAAAAATAGGACAAGATTTTAAAGATGGCAAAGATTACAAAGAAACAGCCAAAATCGAATTGCCAAGATTATATTCGTTTGATTATAATTTTTCGTTCAAGCCAACTCTTGCGTCTGTGGTACCTTTTCGTAAGGATTTTGACGAAACACTGTCTTATTTCGTTGGTGGAATTATCCCAGAAGACATGGGGTTTGCTTTGCGACCATGGAAACAAATTGTTTTTAATAATCATAAAATTATGCTTTTGTCGGATAATTTTGCCAATGTAATAGGTGAATATGTTTTTATTGATGTTGATGATAAAAAAACATTCGCTGAATACACATTTGGTTATGAAAAGAAAAGTTATGGTACCCGAATTTTCTTACATCATTCGTCATTGCGTTATGACAAATCAAGATAAGATTTTACAGATATTCCCGCAACTGTTCCGGATGCAAATGCAAAATGTAAATTAAATCCACCCAAATCGCCTGCGATATCAATTACTTCGCCCGCAAAATATAAATTCGGGCATAGTTTTGATTCATATGTTTTTGATGATATTTCGTCCGTTGAAACACCGCCCAATGTTACTTCGGCTGAATTTATTCCACGTCTTTTTAATGAACCACGGGGCATACAAAAATTATTTATATCATTTGAAATTTCACGAATTTCTGAATTTTTATAATCGGCGATATTTACGGTATTTTCAGATAATAGCAATTTTACAAAATTTTGTGGTAATTTTTGTGATAATATATTTTGTAACGACTTTTTACCATTTGATCCTTTGGCTGATATTAACCAATCATAAACATTTGTGTCCGGTAAAAAGTTTATAAATAAATCATTTTCTTCGACTTTGTGGTTTGATATTCTGTATGTCACAGGGCCACCAATTCCAAAATGTGTAAATAACAAAGAATCCGCAATAACCGTTTTATTTATTTTAATTTCAACCGGCATAGATATCCCGGATAATTCGGGCGAAAACAAATCTGTTTTTAATCCAACCAGCCCAGGGGTCGGTGGAATTATTTTATGACCAAATGATTTTGCGATTTTATATCCAATGTCGGATACGGTTAAGCTGGGGTATGAAATGCCGCCCGTTGCGATTATTGCTGTTTTTGAATAAAAAAGACCTTTGTCGGTATGGATAGTAAACACATCGTCCTGTTTGGTGATGTCTGTTACAAAAATATCGGTTTTTATCGTGGTATTTTTACAATCGGATAATAATGCGGCTGTAATATCGCCGGCATTCGTTGAACAAAAATATTGCCCAGCCGATTTTTCAACCCATCCCAATCCGTGGGATTTTACCCAGTTTAAAATATCAATTGATTTAACCTGTGCCAGTGCAGATTTTGCAAAGTTCGGATTTTGACCAAAATATCTGTCGGATTTTGCGGCATCATTGGTAAAATTGCAACGACCACCGCCCGATACATTGATTTTACGGGCAGGGGTATTTCCCATATCCAAAATCAAACAATTTTTATTTTGAATTTGTGCGGCGGCTTTTAATCCAGCGGCCCCAGCCCCGATAATAATACAATCATAAATTTTCATATTTTTATACTATGTTAAACGGTTGTGATAAGCAAGCATAAAAAAATTGAATTTGAAAATATAGCTGATATAATAATCCAGAACAGATAAGCAGAGCATAGCGAAAGTTTTCTTTCGAGGAAAGTCCGGACTGCGTGGGATGACATAGCGGTTAACGGCCGCACGGGGCGACCCGATGATCAGAGCAACAGAGACGAGCCGATTAAGTTCGGGTGAAACGGGCAATCTCTATGTGCAGCAACCTCAAACAATTCTTATGGCATATCCCTGTCGTTTTAAAAGAATGGGTAGAGGGCTTGACGCATTGTAGTAATACTTTGTGCAGATTAATTATGCTTAGGCCTTTTAAAGGTCACAGAATCCGGCTTATAGCTTATCTGTTTATTTCTGATTTTTATTATAGACACAAAAAAATCCCCAAAAATTTGAGGATTTAATTTTGGTGGGTCAGGAGGGACTCGAACCCCCGACCAAAGCGTTATGAGCGCTCCGCTCTAACCAACTGAGCTACTGACCCAACG
>CAYIZJ010000039.1:0-8163 GCA_964368045.1 uncultured Muribaculaceae bacterium | reverse complement strand
ACAAAGATAAATTTGATGCCAAATTATCCAAATTCGATAATGAAAAAATCGAAAAAATGACAATTGAAAACGAAGATATGATGAATAAAATCTTATCCAGTTTTTAAATCCCAGCTATTGCGACAGTATCCGAATTATCAAAGAAAAAAGTTTCACGCAAACCAGCACCGCCTTTTATCACCAGCACATTACAACAAGAAGCGGCAAGAAAATTACACTTTTCTTCCAAACGCACTATGTCTGCGGCACAAAAATTATATGAACAAGGTTTGATAACTTATATGCGTACCGATTCAACCAATTTATCAAAAGATGCTTTGGATGAAATCCGCAGATTTATAGGTCAAGAATATGGTCAAAACTTTTTACCTTCGAACGCAAATGTTTATGTAACAAAATCTAAAAATGCACAGGAAGCACACGAAGCAATTCGTCCAACACATTTTGAAACAAGCAAACATAATTTATCAGGGGACGAGGCAAAATTATACGAACTAATTTGGAAACGTACCGTTGCATGCCAAATGACGAACGCCGAATTTGAAAGTATGTCTGTTGATTTAACTGAAAATAAAACTCGCAGTGTTTTTCATGCAACCGGAAGTGTTCGAATCTTTGACGGATTTATGAAAGTATATATCGAAGACAAAGATGACGAAGAAGAACAAACAGATACAAGATTGCCTTTGTTAATATTAGGGGATGAAATCAGTATCGATAAATTAAATCCAAACCAACACTTCACACAACCACCGGCACGATATACCGAAGCGTCATTAGTTAAAAAATTAGAAGAGCTTGGAATCGGCCGACCATCGACTTATTCCGCAATTATGTCAACGATTGTTGATAAAAAATATGTGGAACAAGACAAACAAAGAAGATTTATCCCAACGCCAGGCGGATGGGTATCGGCCAGCTATTTATCAAAACACTTTAATGATTTGGTTGATGTGCATTTTACCGCCAAAACCGAAGATGCACTGGATGATGTTTCACACGGAAAAATTGCAAAAACACCGGCTTTGAAAGAATTTTGGAATCCGATTGATAAATTGATTAACGAAGCAAAAGACATTAAAACAACACAAGTTATCGATGAAATAAATGAATCAATGCATAACCATCTTTTTGAAAATGGCGATAACAAATGTCCTAAATGTGAAAATGGAACGTTGGGAATTAAACTTTCAAAATATGGACCTTTTATCGGATGTTCAAATTATCCGGATTGCGATTTCACAAAAAGATTGTATTCAGATTCAGATCAAGACCCTGAAAAACACGTCGAAAAAATGGATATAGATTTAGGGGACAATATCGTTTTCAAAATCGGTCGATTTGGCCCATATGTTACAAATGGTGAAAAAAATGCTTCGGCAAAAGGATACACATCCGAAACGATAACTTTACAAATCGCAAACGATTTATTGAATGCCGAAAAAGCAAAGGCTGAAAATATCGAACTAGGCAAAAATCCTGCAACAGATAAAATGATTTTGTTTTATCCATCGGGTCGTTTTGGTCCTTACATTTCTTCGAACAAAGTCAATGTTTCGGTCAAAGAACAACCAACATTAGAAACAGCAATCGATTTAATAAATAACAAAAAATCAAAACCAAAATTCAAAAAGAAGTAAGCCAAAATAATGACGCAACACGGCAGAAATTTTACAGATGAATTAAGAGAACGTTTATCAATTTACGATGTAGTTTCCGCCCGTGTCCCTCTGGTTAAAAAAGGAAATAATTTTTGGGGATGTTGCCCATTTCACAACGAAAAAACCGCCAGCTTTTCTGTGAACGAAGAAAAAGGTTTTTATCATTGTTTTGGTTGCGGTGAACACGGTGATATTATTTCTTTTCAAATGAAAACTGGTAATATGGATTTTAAATCTGCTATTGCTGAACTTGCCAATATGGCGGGATTAAAATTACCTGAATATAAACCAAAATCTGCCGAACAAATTAAAACCGAAGAGTCATATTTCGAAATTACAAATGCTGCGGCTGATATTTATAATAAAAAACTTTTTGAACCGGACGGCGAATTTGCATTGAATTATATTTTGGGGCGTGGTTTTTCTGTTGGGGATATAAATAAATATAAAATTGGATATGCACCGAAAAACAATTTGATTTCTGGGACTTTTGCAAATAAATTCAAACAAAAAAATATGGAAAATGCGGGACTTGTCCGTAATGGTGAATATGGTCCCTATGATTTTTTTCGTGATAAATTGATGTTTCCAATCACCAATGCAAAGGGCGAAATTGTCGCTTTTTCTGGTCGCAGTTTGGATGGTTCAAATCCAAAATACATCAACACAGTTGATACAGAATTTTTTCATAAACGTAAAACTATATTTGGATTATCATTTGCCAAAGATGAAATTTATAAAAAAAATCGCAGCATAATTGTCGAAGGTCAAATCGATGCAATCAAAATGCAAATGTCTGGTTTTGGCGAAACGGTTGCCCCACTTGGCACTGCATTAACCGAAGATCATATTGCTATTTTATGCAAAATAAATCGTAATATAACATTTTGTTTTGATGGCGATAATGCGGGTCGCAAAGCCGCCATTCGTGCTGCTGAAATTGTTATGCCTTTTGTTCGAAATAATTCAGATATAAAATTTGTTTTTATGCCAAACGGAACCGATCCGGACGATGTTTTAAAATCACCCGATGGTGTTAACAATATGAAAAAATTTATCGATTCCGCACAACCAATTGTTGATTTTATTTGGGATAATGCGAATAAAAATTTTGTTGTATCAACCCCAGGGGGTCGGAATCAGGCGGACAATTTTTTAAAAAATATTTTGGAAAAAATATCGGACAAATCTTTGAAATACGAATATGAACAAGAATACAAATCACGAAAATTTAATCAATGGCACAAATGGTCAAAAACAAAAAACACCGTCAATATTTCAATGCCAAATATAGATGAAAGAACTTTGGAAACATTATCTTCGATTATCGATAATTATCCACAAATCGCCGAAGAATATTTTGATTTTTTATCAAACATAAAAATACCAAACACACACAGTGTTGAAAATATTTTAAGTTTAGAGGATGCAAAAAAATTCGTTTTTTCATTTCAATTAAAAACTGAAATGGAAAATTTACAAGCTTTGCAAAAAGAATTAACACTGCAATTATTAAATGGTGATATGTCCGTATCAAATCAATTATCGGACACAAAAACAAAAATTGATGAAATTGAAAAACAACAATTAAGTTTACATAACAATTAAAAAAACCGGTCAAATACCGGTTTTTTTATTATTTTCCATGATTAAATCCGCCTTTGTCAAAAGATTTCTTTACGGGATGTTTTTCAAAGAAATCCAACGCCGATTTTAAATCTTTTATGTACAAATTTGCCAAATCTTTTGAAAATCCGTGTTTCACCAATACACGCATTACAATTATTTTTTCTGCATTTTTCGGCATTGAATATGCGGGCGACAACCAACCATTTGTTCGTAATCTGTCGGCCAAATCATACAAATTAAAATCAACTTTTGCATTTTGTTTTATTCGCCACGATACCGCAGGTATTCCATTTTTTCCGTCCGATATTATATCAAATATTTTTAATTTTTTAATTTCGTCCGAAATGTATTTTGTTGTATCATAACATGATGAATTTATTCTTTTGTATCCTTCGAACCCCAAACGTAGTAGATTATAATATTGGCAAATAATTTGTCCCGCAGGCCGTGAAAAATTCAATGCAAATGTCGGCATATTTCCACCCAGATAATTAACCATAAATATCAAGGATGATGGTAAATCTTTTTTTTCACGCCATATAACCCAACCGACACCCAATGGGGACAATCCAAATTTATGCCCCGATGCATTTATCGATTTTACACGTTTGATTTTAAAATCCCATTTTAAATCAGATTGGCAAAAAGGTGCAATAAAACCACCGCTGGCACCCTCCACATGAATTGGAATATCGATACCTGGTTTTGCGTGATATTTATCCAATGCGTCGGATATTTTTTCGACATCTTCGTATGCCCCGGTATACGTTACACCCAATGTCGGAACAACCGCAATTGTATTTTCATCGATATATTTTAACATTTCATCAGCCGTCATCATCAATCTGTTTTCATCCAGCGGTATTTCACGAATTTCAACATCCCAATAATTACAAAATTTATGCCAACATATTTGAACTGGTCCGCAAACAAGATTTGGTTTTTTATTTTTTTTATTGTTTTTTTCCTGCCACTTTCTAAGCAATGCTAAACCGCCCAGCATTGCCGCCTCGGACGAGCCTGTTGTTGAACAACCAATCGTTGTTTTATATTCCGGGCTGTTCCAAAGTTTTGCAATTATACTAACACATCTTTTTTCGATTTCTGCGGTTTGTGGATATTCATCTTTGTCTATCATATTTTTATCAATACAGTCATCCATCAATTTATGAATTTTTTCATCCAAATACGTCTGACAAAAAGTCGCCAAATTTTGTCTGGAATTTCCGTCCAATATCAATTCATCTTTTATTGCCTGATATATACGATTAGCATTTTGTTCGTTTTTTGGAATTTCTAATTTGGGTAGATTTGTATACAATTCATTTGATGAATAAATATCATCATTCATTGATTCCCTTATATTATTTTTGTTCATTATTTTTTCCTTTTGTTTGATATTGAAATGGTTCAAAGTCTGATTTTTTATCCACCCATTCAGGTTTTCTGAGTGCATAAATAATAAATGGAATTATCAATCCTATTAACGTTCCACCTATCAATATTCCAACCCATAAATTTGGGCTTCCTACCGGAATTTGATCGGGTGGAAAATAAGATATAACCAATGCCAAAGCCGAACTTAATAATCCTAAAATTCCCCAAAACATTCCAAATGGCGCAACAAAAGTATTTTTTGATTTTATTTTTTTCAATCTTGTTTTTATAAATGCCGCAAACATCAAAAGATACATTATCAAATACATCGCAACTGTCATCGCACTTAATATTTGATAAGCCGATTGAATAGAAGGCAACAAAACAAAAGTCGCCGATAAAATGGTTACAATTAACGCCTGGATAATAAGTATATTTCTTTGGACCCCGTGTTTATTTACATATTGAAAAAATTTTGGTAAATATCCGGCCTGACCGACATTTAATAAACCTTTACTTGGGCCCGCAATCCAAGTAGTTACACCAGCAAATACACCAAGTGCAAGCATTCCTGCCATTATTTGACCCAATAACGGGACACCGAAAAATTCAAATAATTTATTATAACCGACCAATAAACTGCTTGTTAAATTTATTTCCCCCTGTGGAATTACAAACCCCAAAGCCAAAGTACCCAACACAAAAATCGCAACAACCATTATTACTGTAATAAATATTGAACGTGGGTATTGTGTTTCTGGTTTCTTCATATCACGTATATGAATTGCGGACATTTCAAGACCGGTATAAAACAAGAAAATAGACACAGCCAAACTAAGCCCATCAAAATTCCCGATATCAGGTATCAAGGTCGAGGCTTGTAAAGGCATCTGAATTTGCCCGCCCATAATAACATAAGTAATACCAAGTATTATAATAACTGCGGCCGGTAATAATGTCCCAAGTATTGTTCCCCATTTTGTTATTAAACCTGATATTTTTATCCCGAAAAAATTTGAAAAAGTCGAAAGCCAATAAACCCCAAGTATTACAGCAAGTGTATAAATTTTATTCGAAGACAAAGCTATATCACCCGATAAATTTGGACCAACAAAAGCAACGGACACTGCGGCAAAAGTCAAAACAGTTGGAAACCATATTGAATTTTGTAACCATTGTAACCATATCGCTAAAAAGCCCATTCGTGGCGAAAATGCTTCACCTACCCAGCGAAAAACACCTCCTTTTTGTGGATATGTTGTTGCCATTTGTGCGGATGCAAATGCCACAGGTATTAAAAAACAAACAGCCGCAAACAAATAATAAAATATCGAAGACAAACCATATTCAGCCTCGGCCGGCAATCCCCGTAATGATACTATCGCTGCGATATTCATTGTAACAAATGTCGCTACACTTAAAAATCCCGATTTTTTCATAAATCATCCTTTTTGTTTATATGTTTTTATGTTTACAAACAAATCGAATTTTTTACATAGGTATGAATTCATTAAAAAAACCGGTGTTTAACCGGTTTTTTTAATTATTTTATTTATCTTTAATTATTAAACAAGAAATGACATATGTCGCCATTATTCATTATATAATCACGGCCGACCAATTTCATTTTTCCCGCTTCTTTCACGGCTACCTCGGACCCTAATGTTAAATAGTCTTCTGGATTTATAACTTCGGCACGAATAAAACCTTTTTCAAAATCTGTGTGGATTTTTCCCGCCGCCTGTGGTGCGGTCATACCTTTTATAATTGTCCAGGCATGTGCTTCTTTTGGGCCGATTGTATAAAAAGTCTGTAATCCCAAAGTTTCATAACCACATTTTATAATTTTATCCAACCCCGATTCGTTTAATCCCAAATCATCCAAAAACATTTTTCGTTCATCGATATCTACAATTTGTGAAATTTCCATTTCTATTTTGGACGATATAATTAAAACAGATGCTTTGTCGCCATATTTTTCAATTACTTTTTGTGAATGTTCGTTACCTGCGGCGGCAGCAGATTCTTCGACATTACATACGTAAATTACCGGTTTATTCGTTAATAAATTAAAAGGTGCGGCATCCACATCACAAAATCTGGCCGGCTTTCCTTCTTCTAAATTATTTTTTAATGTAACAGCATCCGCCAATAATTTAATAGCTTCTTTGTCCTGACCACGAGCCTTTTTTTCCAGATTTTTTATCTGTTTATCCAAGCTTTCTAAATCAGCCAACATCAATTCTGTTTCAATAGTATCAATATCAGATAATGGATTTATAACACCATTAACATGAATAATATCATCATTTTCAAAACATCTGACCACATGAATAATTGCATCTGTTGATAAAATATTACCCAAAAATTTATTACCTAAACCTTCACCAGCTGACGCACCTTTGACCAATCCTGCTATGTCAACTATTTCCAGTTGAGTCGGTAAAATCTTGGCAGAACCCGCAGTTTTTGCCAAATTAAGCAAAACAGCATCCGGCACAACAACACGACCAGTATTTGGTTCGATGGTGCAAAATGGATAATTTTGTGCATCAGCCGATGCACTTTGTGTTAACGCATTAAATAATGTAGATTTACCAACATTTGGTAATCCGACAATTCCGCAATTGAAACCCATGATAAAATCCTTTATAATAGAATCAATATGAACTATTTATGGCAAGATTTCAACATAAAAACCTTTGCTGCGGAAACAGTTGTTTTCCGTGATGGGGTATTTATACCAGATTTATCGACATTAAAATCAACTGATATAAATAACAATTATGATTTACCTGTTCATATTATTTATATAGGTGAAATAATCGGTGATAATAATTTGGATATAAACATAAATATTGAAAATCAAAAAGTGTATTTATCATTAAAATTAAAAAATAAATTACCGGCTGATTTGAAAATAAATGTTAAAAACGCCGGCAAAGGTTCCGTTTTCAAAGGCAGTGTTATAATTGAAAATGAATCTGAATTTATTTTAAATAACAACGTTGTTCATAAAAATTCGAATACAGAAATAATAATTCAAACAAAATTGGTCGCATCCGATAAATCTATTTCAAAATTAACAGGATCTGCCGTTATAGAAAAAGACTTTATAAACTGTGTATCAGACATAGGTTTTTCAGCCATAGCAGAAAAAGACGCCGTAATAGAATTCACACCAAAGCAATATATATCATCCCCACCGTTATCTGCCGAACATAATGCGTCTATTTACAAACCAAACGATATGTCGGTTCAGTATTTAAAAGAATCGGGGCTGGATTACATAAAAGTCAACAAAGTCTTAAAACAAGCCTTTATAGATGATAATTCGTTATTTTAAATCAATAGTTATATATCTTTGAAATTTAATAAAAAAAATCTGCGATAAAACGCAGATTTCTTATTTTCTTTTAAAACCTTGTTTAGCCTTAAATTTAGGATTATCAGGGTCTATAAGATTAACTTGTTTACAACGGCGTATTTGTTTTAT
>CAYIZJ010000038.1:0-8295 GCA_964368045.1 uncultured Muribaculaceae bacterium | reverse complement strand
AAATATTATGTATATTTATTTCAAATCGTGAAACCAAAAGACGATTAAGGTCAAGAAAATAAATAAAAATCCCACAATTGTGGGATTTTTTTATCTGGTTTTTGGAATCGCACAAAAACAATCGTATTTTTTATCCAAATCAACTTTGAAACCCGCCGATTCAAATTTGTTCAGCCACCAGCTTTCAGATTCTATGATTTTTGAATCAGGGCTATATATCGGTTGATCTACCATACGTGCCAAATTATAATCTTCGGTTGTATTATGTATCGAAATTATCATTTTTGATTTTTTAAAATGTTCCAATGCTTTATCCAATTCAAATTTGGTCAAATACGACAAAGGACCATTAGCAAACACCAAATCTGATTTTACATCCCCATAATTCAATATTGATTTAATCTGGATATCGCCATCATCAAACAAATTTTGATTACGTTCTGGGATTATTGGATATTTTGCGATATCTATACCTGAAACCTGCATTCCCATATCCTTTGCGTCCATCATAATTTCGCCGGTTGCACAGCCCAAATCAAAAAAAGACGTCGGATTTTTACCCATTCTGGCACGATACATTTCCGCCAAAGCATAAACCGGAACGGAAAACATTATTCCCCGTGACCCGTTTTGATCCCGTGATCTGTAATTTTTATATTGGTATTTTATATAATAGTAATCTGACATAATTTGAATCCTTATTTATTGTGATACAAAAACAATACACAAAAAAATATATTCAGTCAACAAAAAGCTTGATTTTTAAATATAAACTCTCTATAATATCTTTTGTCTTTGCAGGTGGGTGCGATGACGATTCAGAATAACCCCACAAGACCTCATTATAATATGACGGCAAACTTTGTATGAAAATTCTATGAAAGATTTATCCAAAGATTTATTTAATCCACTATCTGGCGAAGACTTCGTTCAGATGTTCGACCAAAATTATGGTTCCCAAGAAACTTTACAAGGCTATGCAACAAAAGGTACAGTTAAAGACATTCGTTCTGACTTTATCTTGGTTGACGTCGGTTTAAAATCCGAAGGCCGTGTTGCAATGAAAGAATTCGGTGCATCTGTCCCATCCGTTGGCGACATCATCGACGTTTTCGTTGAAAGATACGAATCCCGTGAAGGAACCGCTATTTTATCTTATACCAAAGCTCGTGCAGAAAAAGCATGGAAAGATTTGGAAAAAACAGTTGCAGAAGGCATCGACCCAACCGGAACAATTATCGAAGTTGTTCGTGGTGGATATACTGTTGATATCAACGGAGTATTCGCATTTATGCCGTCTTCACAAATTGATCACCGCCCAGTCCGTGATGCAAAATCTATGATCGGATTGACAGATAAATTCCGTATTTTGAAAATGGATGCGTTAAGAACAAACGCTATTGTTTCTCGTCGTGCTATATTGTCTGACACTATTGCTGCGGCTCAAAAAGAAGCTATGAAAAATATTGAATTGGGTGCAGTCGTCGAAGGTACAGTTAAAAATATCACTGATTACGGTGTGTTTATCGACCTTGGCGGAATTGACGGATTGTTACACGTTACAGACTTGTCCTGGAAACGCGTTAACCACCCACGTGAATTAGTTCACGTCGGACAAAAAATCCAAGTCAAAGTTATCCAATTCGACCCAGAATCAAACCGCATTTCATTAGGTGCAAAACAATTAGAAGAAGATCCATGGGATACAGCAAGCCGTGCATTCAATGTTGGCGACACTATTTCAGGTAAAGTATCTTCATTAACTGATTACGGCGCATTTATCGATTTGGGCAACAATATCGAAGGCTTGGTACATATGTCTGAATTGTCTTGGACAAACAAAAACATCCACCCAAGCAAAGTTTTGCAAAATGGCCAAGAAATCAATATCGTCGTTTTGGGAATCGACCAAGACAAACGTCGTATTTCATTGGGCTATAAACAATTGCAACCAAACCCATGGAAACAATTCGCAGAAAACAACAAAGTTGGCGACGTTGTTACCGGACCTATTAAAAACACAACTGAATTCGGTTTGTTCGTCGCATTAAATCCAGAATTAGACGGTATGGTTCATATCTCTGATTTATCTTGGAACAAATTGGACGAAGAAGAATTGAAAAAATTCGTTCGTGGCCAAGAAGTAACAGCAAAAATTTTGGACATCAATCCAGAAAAAGAACGTGTTACTTTGGGTATCAAACAAATGACCGAAGGCACAGACACAACATCTTCATCTATTAAAAAAGGTGCAGTTGTACGTGGAACAATCACAGTTGTTGGCGATGAAGAAATCGAAGTTGAATTATCAACTGGCGAAAAAGGAATCATCCGTCGCAACGATTTGTCCCGTGAAAAAGCAGAACAAGATACATCAAAACACAATGTTGGCGATTCAATCGAAGCATCAGTTGTTTCCGTTGAAAACGGCGTTGTAAAATTGTCTGTTCGTGCGTTACAGGTAACTTTGGAAAAACAAGCTGTAAAAGAATTCTCTAATCAGGCCGACAGCGGTTCTGTATTGGGCGATATCTTGGGCGAAGCTATCCAAAACAGCAAACAATAAATCTGTTAACAAACAGGTAATAAGATTGCCGAATTATGATTGAAATTTTTCGGCAATCTTTTTTTCTTTAACAAACAAAAGAGTAAGAAGAATAATTATGGAAAAAATTATTTACGTAGTCGCAGGTGGCCAAGGTTCAGGTAAAGGAACTTTTGCTGAAAGATTTGCGAAACAATCAAATTCAAAACATATCGGTACAGGCGATATTTTTCGCAACTTACCAAAAGACTCCACAATTCGCAAACTTATTGATGCGGGAAAATTCGTTTCAGACGAAGAAATGTTCAAATTGATGGATTGCGAAATATCACAAAAATCATCTGTTATTTTGGATGGTTTTCCACGCACACCAGAACAAGCACACTGGTTGATAAACAAATATTTGCCAATCAGCACAGTAGTCGTTATTTATTTGAATCTGCCACGTGAATTATTAAAAGCACGCATCCAAGAAAGACATGCAAAAAGCACGGAAAAACGTGCAGATGACGCAAACCAAGCTGCCGTGGATGAAAGATTGAACAAATTCTTTGATTTGACAGTACCAGGATTGGAAATGTTAAGAGCCAATCCAAATGTACACTTCAAAGAATTAAATATTCAACCACATTATTCTATCGAAGATACTTATAATTTAGGTATGTGTGCAATAGCCGAAGTTCCGAAAAAACATTCCGGAAAAATGGCACAATTTTCAGGTGCAGCCACAGCGATGGCAACCCAGCACATGAACAAAATTAAATAAAAAAAGCGGCAATAAATTTGCCGCTTTTTTTATTTTAAATCTTTTGAATTTTGGACTTGAACGAATCGATGCTTTTTGATTAACATATAATTATAAAACCAAAACAAAAGGAAAATTCGTGATAATAGGAATAGGATTAGACATCATAGAAAGTGGAAGATTCTTGGATTGGTCCGCTTTTAAAAAACAACGAATATTTACAAAAAAAGAACTGGAATACGCTGATAATGACCATGCAAATTCCGAAAAGCATTTGGCGAACTTTTGGGCTGCCCGTGAAGCTTTCTTAAAAGCTTTGGGAACCGGATTCGGCGAAGAAATTGCTTTTTCCGATGTGTCTGTAACCCATAATGAATTAGGCAAGCCTGAATTCATTATATCCGGTGGTGCAAAATCAAAGTTAATTGAATTAGCTGGAAAAAAAACCAAAGCACATTTAACAATCACAGATCAAAACGATACATCAGCTGCAATGGTAATAATCGAAAAATTAGATTCATAAAAAATAAATCTAACTTTGAATTCAAAAGCGACATTTTAGTCGCTTTTTTTTGCTAAAAAAAACACCCCTGAATTAGGGGTGTTTATTTTTATTATCAAACGTTTGTTTAATATTAATATGTTTCTTCTTCGGTTGTGAATTCATGCGATGTCACAGATTGAATCATTTCAGGTTCCCCACCAGACACATTGTATTCTTGGGATGGGCGACGAACACCTGTCTCCATTTGTCGGACTGCTTCGGCCGTATCAATTCTGGTTTCCGGTTCATTAACCAATACCGCACCATTCGAAGACTCTTCTTGTTCCGAATAATAATATTCTTCGGTTTCAATCGTTGTTATGATTTCTTCTTTTTCAATTGGCACAATTGGTTGCGATGCCTGATATTGGGATTTAATTGATTCTTGGATTTTTTCCGCTTCTTGGTCAATATCAACATAACCTTCGCCCATCAGTTCCCCTGGATGAACGGGAACAATAACCTGAACCGGACGACCTGTTTCCAATGCAATTTGAACTGGATCAATTATATTTGTGACCTCGACCGGTTTTTCAATAACTTCGACAACTTGAACAACTTCTGGTTGAACGGTTTCTTTGATTATGATTTTTTCGACAACAGCGGGCTGTGAAACAGGTTGCACCGCTGGTTGAACAGTTTCTGTTACACGAACTGTTTCAACGACCTGTGTTGGTTGTTGTACATAATCTGGCTGAACTGTTTCTGTGATAGTTGTTTCAATAACTTGCGTTGGTTGTTGTATTGGTTCCGGTTGAACTGTTTCGGTAATAGTGATTTTTTCGACCACTTTTTCTGAACCGTATGGTGTCTTCACACTTTCTGTAATAACAGTTTCAACGACTTGTGCTGGTTGTGGCACAGGTTCCTGTTGAATTGTTTCTGTGATAACTGTTTCTACAACCTGAACAGGTTTTTGTGCCTGCATTTGTCTTTGTCTGTATTCTTCTTCGGATTGAACGATTTGAATTTGTGACGTAGTTCCAATTGTTTTATCAGTATCAACAATCTGTACAGGTACGGTTGTATCAACAGTTTCAACGACAACTATTGTTGGTTCTTTGCCCAACAAGCTTGGCAAACCGGTTGTTGAATTATTTTTATACAACCACAAAGTAAATATAGACAATCCAATCAATATAAACAATGCGATGTAATATAAAGCGGACGGCCCCTTGTGATGATGGTGTTCTGTAATATTATTCACAGGTGCAACCCCAGTCAAAGGAGATGTTGGACGTGCGATTTCTTCGTTTGATAACGGAGTGACCGGTGCAACAGGTGTTGCGTCGAAATCGTCATCCAAAGAAGGAGTTAACGGTTTAACCGGCTCGGTTTCGAATACAGGTGCGTCATCAAAATCATTTTTTGGTTCATCGGATTTTGTATCTGCCCAATCGTCATCAAAAGAAATTGGTTTAAAGTCAGATGCACCGAATGGTGATTCTTCTTCTTTTTCATCATCGATCGGCTGTTCTGATGATGCGAAAATATTTTCTTCTTGTTTTTCATCATCCATTGGATTTTCGAAAACATTGAATTCATCATCCGAAGTTGGGGCAGGGAATTCATTTTCATCCGAATTATTTTGATTTTCACCATCAAAATCGACCGGTTTAAAAGCAATCGAATCATCCATAATTTCTGGATCTTTTTCAATGATTGGTTTCACATCATTTTGATTCAAATCATCGTTCGAATCGTTTAAATTATTATTTGGTATTTTATCATGCAACATTTCGAAGTACTCTTTGCTTTTCAGTATTGTTTGTGCGGCCTTGATATCATCTTCGGCGATTTGGATTCTGCGTTGCGCATTTTTCAATCTTTTGTTTGATCGTTTTAATTTTGCAACAGCGGTTTCAATTTGTGATTCAGTTTTTAAAATTTTTGCCGCAGATTGTTTTGTTGGTTCACGACCGACTTGTTTTTTCTGGGCGGATCTTTTTTCTTTCAAAGTTGTAATTTTTTCTTTGACCTGTTCGATTGTTTCTTCGGTTTTGTTTACCGTTTCCTGAGTTTTTAAAATAATTTCAGCGGATGCGGCAATTCGGTCGGCTGCACTGCGACGAACGGACAAATCACGAAAAGCAGATAAACCGGCGATTGCGGTTTCCAAATCATTACCTTCTTCGAAGTCCTTTATCAATTTTGAATAAACAACCAGTCCACTGTATTCGATATCCAGTTTTTGAAATTTATTATCTTTTTTCGGACGGATTGTTTTTAAATCAACGTCATAGTCTTTGGATAAAATATCGTCCCATTTTCTGTTACCGACAGGATCCATTACCAACAATACATTTGGTTTTCTTGCATCTTGTGTATTATCCAAAACAAAAATCAGATTACTTGTTTCATCGAAATAAGCATCAAAAAGACTTTCATTGATTTCAAAATGTTTTTTTATCAACATATTTTGGCTCTCTCTTTTCTTCTTTTCTTTTTATCTTAGTTTATTGTTTGACCGTAAATCAAGCACTTTATTGATATGCTTGTTTACAATGTTCAAAGCAATATGGTTTGCCGGCAAAAACCTTTTCACCGCAAAAGTGAAAATCTTCGGAATCCGGATCACCAATTGGCCAACGGCATTGGTCTTTTTTCAAATTCGCCAATCCCAATGGGTGTTGGATTATTTTTTGATGGGCCGCCAAATTTTTTGGACTTTTTTTATCTTTTTTAACAATAGGTGCGATAACTTTTACTTTTGCAACCGGTGCTTTCTTTGCTGTTTCTTTTGTTGCAGGATCCGTTTTTTTTACAGCGACCTTTTTTTCGGTCGTTTTTGCTGTGGCAGCTGGCTTTTTTTCCGTTATTTTTGATGCTTTGGCTGTTGCGGTTTTAGCTTTTACCGGTTTAATTTCAGTTTTTGCATCAACACCACCGGCTTTGGAATTCCATCCCAATCTGTTTAATTTACCGACAACCGCATTTTTTGACATACCGATTTTTTTACCGATTTCTGCGGTGGACAATCCTTTGCCCATAAGGGTTTTAAGCTTTTTTAATGTTGCGTTATCCCAAACTTTGCTCATATTTTATTTCCTCTTGTTAATCGATTATGTTATAATCATAGCATAGTATCGAATCGAATAACAAGGACAAATTCATGTTTTTTTATCTAAGTTTTATTTTTTTATCGGCCATCGCCGCATTTTGCGTTTTCCAAATGGCAAAAATTGACTTTAAACGCCGGATTATTCCGGATGTTTACCTTTTTCCTTTTCTTTTAATCGGTTTAATTTTTACCGTGTTTTTTGCTGATTTTTGGATTGTTTTGCCGGCTGAATCAATATTGGCGGGGACGGGTGCTTATTTTGTGGGCATAATTACCGGCTTTTTATTCACAATTATAAAGAAAAATAACAAAGACATCGCACCGATCGGATTGGGGGATGTAAAACTGCTTGCTGCTGGCGGAATTTGGGTTGGTTTAACCGGTTTGTCGATTGCGATTATTATTTCCTGTATTATGGGAATGATTTGGGGACATATAAAAGGGCAAAAATACATCCCGTTTGCACCTTTTTTTATCATAGGTTTAATTATCGCTTTGATTATAAAACTGTTTTTGATATAATATATTATACAGAGATAAAATCGGGAAGTGAGAATGAAAAAATTAACGCATTGTTTTTTGTGTTTAATATTACCAGCAACCGTTATGGCGGTTGATTTTCCGGCTATTCCAAATATGCCACTGTCATCATATGGTATGATTCAAAACGTTCAACATTATTCTTCGAACCCGTATTGGTCACCAAACAGCCCATATAATCAGGGTATGCCCAGTCCCGTGTTCGCCACAGGCACCAGTTTAAACGCAACGGATTGTTCAACAATCGTATCAAATGTTGTCAGTATGGTTTGTCATACACAAAATAATTGCGAATCCATGAATGCCAACGATATCAAGGCCGATGTTATGGTGCAATTATCACAAATTCCTGGGGAAAATTATGTTACATCTTGTTCTGGGTTTATCGATTCGGAATTTGAAAAATACCAAGCCAACAGCCATAATATAAAAGGCACCGTTGCTTTTCCGAACGCAACGGGCGGAACAAATACAGATTCCGGATTTGAAATAAAAAATCCGTTCGCACCCGCCACGCCGCCACAATGGCGACAGGACGAATTAAAACGTGCGGCCGAATTAAATCAATTACAATCGAAAAATGCAATTGACCACACATTAAAAAAAAAAGATATGCCGGATAGCATAGAAGACTATTCGTTCGAAGAACGCATTGCAAATGCTGGGGATGGCTACGAACCATGGAAAGACGCCGAAGCATATCAACAATTGCGGGTTATCCCAACTGAAAAACCGGATGAAATCGTCCAACCAATTTATCCTGTATTGACTTGCGTTTCTGACGCCGATTGTCCGTGTCCATCGGACGCATCAAAATTCGGAAAATGTATAAATGGAATGTGTGATTTTTCAACATGTCC
>CAYIZJ010000037.1:0-8297 GCA_964368045.1 uncultured Muribaculaceae bacterium | reverse complement strand
CCCCTGTTTCGCCGGTTAATACATTTAACCCCGCCCCGAATTGTAAATTCAGTTTTTCGATTAAAACAATATTTGAAATATAAAGACTTTTTAACATATTAAGATTATATCCATTTTTATGTATTTATTTCAAGCAACAAATTAAATCCGCAGTAAAATCCGACAACCATAAAATATAGCCCGAGATTATATAATCCGGATGAATTTGTTTTAACAAATTTGCATATTCAGCCATTTGTTTATTGTATTTATTTATAAATTCGGTATGGTTTATGTCCGTTTTATAATCGATGAATATAATTTCTTTGTTATCATGGTTGATTATCATTCGGTCAATTCTGCGTGAAATAAATTTACCGTTTATGAACCCAGCGATTGGGGCTTCGACTTTTGCGGATTTTGAAAACCAGTGGATAAAGCCAAAGTTGCTTTTTATTTTTTCAATCAATTCTGGATTGCCACGAACAACATCGTCGTCGATAATAATGCGTTGTAATTCTTTGTGCATTTTTGTTCCGACACTTGTCGCAAAAGACATAGATTTTTTATCTTTTAAAATATCGTTTATTTTATTCATTATTTTTCAATTCTTATTATATCATTTTCGATTTTTGCATCCGGCATATCGGTTAACACCTTGTGCAATACGGTAAACCACGATTTTTCTGGCAAATTCTTTTTACCTGTCATACCATAAATATACAAATCATCCTTGGCACGGGTCATTGCGACATACAGCAATCTGTAATATTCTTCGGTCTGAGCATTCATTAAATGGTCAACTGCGAATTGTTCGGCTTCGCTGTTCGAAGACTTTGCTTTCCACAACCATTTGATATAAGAATCCAAAGTATTTTTCTGTTCCACCAGTGAATCTATCGGAATAATTTTGGCCTTGCCGGATTCGGGCTTTTTAAAAGTATCAATTAAAAATACAACCTTTGATTCCAAACCTTTACTGCCATGAACGGTAACTATACGCACCCCGTTTTCTGCGGACATATCTCGTTTGATTTGGCTACCACCGGTTATGAACCATTTTATAAAGTGTTTTAATGTGCCGGGTTTTGTTCTTTCGTATGCCAGACACATCGTTACAAATTCGTTCAACGGATCAATAACGGATTGCCCCAATGCGGATATAAATTTTTCTTTGAAATTAAATTGATTAAACAGTGTTGTAACAAAAGTATAAGGTGCCATAACAGTCGCCATTTCAATAATTTGCAACAGTTCAGAATGAATGTCGGGATGTTGATTTAACAACATTTCAAACACTGTATATTTAACCTCACCTGATTTACGATTATGGCACAGATCAAATATTTGCTGTTCGGTAAATCTGTAACAAGGACTTTTTAAAACACAACATAAACTGTAATCATCTGTATTGTCCAAACAAAATCGTAATAAGTTCAACAAATCACGAATTGGTGGGAATTCGGGCAAAACAATTTTATCGCTTCCTTCGACTGGGACATTTCGTTTTTTTAATTCTTTTAATAACGGTGCCGCAAAAGGTTTACGATTTTGAACCAAAATCATTATGTCTTTTGGGGCGGTGTTTTTATGATTGATTAAGTATTCAATTTTATCCGAAATGTTTTTTATATATTCGGCCAATAATTCTTTGGTTGTAACACTATCGAAATCATCATCATCGTCGCTTTCTTCGTCCGATGTATTATCATCCATTGCCTTGGGTAACGGTTTGTGAATTTCAACAATTCCGTGTGCGTCACTACGAAAAGCCTTATGATCATTGTTCACAAAGTTTGAAATTTCTTTGACCGCATCGCTGTTGAATAAATAATCAACTGTTTCCAAAACCGCCGGCGATGAACGAAAGCTTTGTACCAATGGGACTTCACGTATTGATTTATAGTTATTTTTAATTTGTTCGATGATTTCCTGACGACTGTTTGCAAACACTGTTGCGTCCGCCCCCTGAAATCCGTAAATAGATTGTTTGGAATCACCCACAACAAATAAACATCTTTGTTTGTCGGCACTGTTCCCTTCGACAAAGAAATCCAGCGACAGGCTTTTTAAAATATCCCATTGTTCTGGACTGGTGTCTTGGGCTTCGTCCACCAATATGTGACTGATTGTCATATCCAACGAAGACAGAACCCAGCCCATATTTTCCGGACTTGAAAACAGTCTTCGGGTGTATAAAATCATATCATCAAAATCCAATATATTTTTTTCAGATTTTATTTTTTTATATTCAACCGCAAAGGCCGCAGACAAATCAAACAAAGCAAATGTATTTTCGGCAATCTGTTCGTTTAATTCATATTGACGAATATTGTAAACCCGCATTTTTTCATCCGTAGCCCAATCTTTTTTCGCCAAATGATGTATCGGCGTGTCACCCGTTTTTGTTAAATATGCTGTTTTATATATATCAAAATCAATATCGCCGTTTATATATTTATTGGTTAAATCAATAATTTTTTGAATATAATTTGGTTTGGCTTTTTCATTATTTGCCAATTCCAATATTTTTTCCAAATCCGATTTGTTAAAAGATTTATCAACAGGTTTATCCAGTTTTAAATATTTGTTTATATATTTATGAAATTCTATTCTGTAATCTTCGACGTCATCGATTTTAAAGAAGTATTTATATTGTGAGCTTAACAATCCCAATAAATCATCCAAAGAAAATTCAGTAATTTGATTTAAAATAACATCAAAAGCTGCGGTTATTCGTTCCTTTTTTTCGTTATTTGATTGTTTGTTTATCAAATTATCGAATGTTTGTGCCATCATATTTTTTTGATCGGCTTCTGGAATTAAATTCCAAACGGGTGATATTCCGGCCTCTATCGGAAATCGGCGTAATATTTCTTCGCAGAATCCGTGAATGGTTTTAATTTTTAAAATATCGGGATTATAGTTATAGGTATTTAAAACATCACGTGCAGACTTTAAATCTGTATCTGTGACTTCCTGCCCTGATTTAAGTGTTTGTAATACTTCGGTTAATTGTTCGTCATCCAGCATTGCCCATTTTTGTAATTTTTCCAAAATACGGTTTCGCATTTCACCCGCACCCGCATTGGTATATGTTAAACACAATATACCCGACAATGAATTTTTGCGTTCGTTATCTTGGCTTAGTCTGAACAGAATTTGCAACAATCTTTGTACCAGAACGCTGGTTTTTCCCGTACCTGCATTTGCCTGAACCCATATATTGTGTTCTGGGTTTGATGCGACAGCTTGATCGGGGGTAAGAAAATGTTTGGATTTCATTTATAGCCTTGATTTATTAACATAAGTTTAGTATAAAAAACACAAGAGTTCAAGAAAGATGTTCACTATATTTACAACAGGGAGATTTATATGGAAATAAATTCAGTATTGTTAACCGTTTGCTGTGTTTTAGGGGCTTTGTTATTCATAAGCTTGATGGTATTATTCTTTATATCCAGACGGACAAATAACACCATGGAATCGATGATGACATTGATAAACCATCCGGAAAAAGCCAAAATATATAACGGTACACGAATTTTACAAAGTATGCTGGGCGAACATATTTCAAACATCGAAGCTTTATTTAAAACAATCCAAAATAATATGCAACATCATATTGAAACAGCTGAAAAATTAAAAACTGTATTTGATACAGATAATGCCGCCATTGTAAAATCAACCGAAGACGCCGTAAATAACATTGCCAAAATGTCACAACGTTTGGAAAACACTGTCAACGGTTTAACCGATACAATCAATTCCCCGTCATGGAAAGACGTTGAAAATTCAACTGAAAGCTTTGCGGGTCGTGTTGAATCATTGGTTCAAAAAATCGAAACTGCGACTTTGTCCACCACAGAAAAAACCACATTATTACAAGGTCAAATAGATGGCTGGATTGATTCCGAAACAAAATTATTTGATGCGATGGAAAAACATTCGGACAAAACATTTGCCAATATGGATAAAACTTCACAGGTGTCGGACACCGTCAAAGAAAAATTGGAATCATTATCCGAAACCGTCGCAAATGGTTTTGCGTCCGTGAAAACAAATGCGGCCGATTATGAAACTTTGTTAAAGAAAAACACACAAGTATTAAATGATCAAAATAAAAAAATCGAAGACTTTACAAAAAAATCAAAAAATCTTTTGGCGGCACAAATAAATACTTTAAAAGGAACCGCAAATGCGATTACCGCCGACATACGATTGTCTGAATCAACCATTGAAAAACAACATATGTATGTTCAAGAAACAGCCGAACAGCTAACCAGCCTGACATTAAACATTGATGATTCAATACGTAAATTGTCCGATGAATTTGGATTGGAAATCAAAAAATTCGCAACCGAAACAATAAACGATTTAAAATCGGTGTCGGATGTTGCGAATAACACATTACAAAATACTGCGACAACTGCTGAAAAATTCTCGGAATCGGTGAATGCTATGGCGGTTGGCATCCGTGAAATGACCGAAGTTCACGATCAATTATCCAGCCAATCGGAAAAACTGATGCAGGTTTCAGAAAACACAACACAAAGCCTGAATCCGTTAACCGAATTGATTGAAAAACATTATACATTGTTACCCGAAATTACAAAGGCATCCGAAAACCTGCACGCAGAATTAACCGTTCAAATCAATGATATCGAAGCAAAAATGAATCTATTAAAAGAAAATGTTGCCAAATCAATTGCAGATTTTTCGGAATCTTCACATCAATTGAACAATGTGTCGGGTGAATCAAAACAACAAATGATTGATTTGTTACAAGACTTTAAAAAGGCGACCGATACAATGCAAACATTGAATAAACAGTTGGCTGTCGCCCGTGCAACAGCACCAATGGAAGCAATTAAAAAAGCCGTACCAACAACAGGTTTCCCATTGGTCAGCAGTTCCGATTTAATCGAACATATAAAAAACCAGACAGATAAATTGCACGATTACTCGTACGATTTAATCAAAGCGTTGGGTGCCGAAATCCCAGATACAGTTATGGCGAAATACCACAGCGGCGATAAATCCGTATTTTCAAAATGGTTGGCAAAAATCTTTGCTGATACCAACGCAAAAAAAATACGTGACTTTTTGAAATCGAATAAAATATTTAAATCCCAATCGATTCAATATATATATGCGTTTGAAAAAATAGTTTCGGTTGCAAATAAATCAGACAAACCAGAAGTTGTAATTAAACAATTGGCGGATTCCGATTTGGGTTCAGTGTACAAAGCATTAAAAAAACAAGTATAGCTTATTTAAATAATAAATATATGTTTAAAAAATCCCCATTTCGGGGATTTTATTTTTAGTCTTCTAAAAAGCTTTTTAACTTTTTTGCACGTGTTGGATGACGCAATTTTGTCATAGCCTTTTCTTCGATTTGACGGACACGTTCACGGGTAACACCCAAATATTCGCCTATCTCTTCTAATGTACAGCTGCGATTTCCATTCATGCCATTTCTTTGTCTTAACACTGTTTCTTCTTTTGGATCCAGTTCGGATAACAAAGATGTAAGCACTTTGCGTAAATTTTTATTGCTGGACGTTGCGAATGGATTTTTCGCTGATTCATCCGCTGTGATTTCAATTCTGGAACTGTCGTCTTCGGACCCTAGTGGGGCTTCTAATGACACTGGACGCAGATTAACTTTCATTGCTTTATGGATTTTATCCACTGGCAAATAAATAATCTTTGACAATTCTTCGGCGGTTGGTTGACGACCGTGTTTATGCATAAATAAACGGGTTGCACGTTGAATTTTACGGATATTATCATTCATATGAACAGGGATTCTTATCATACGTCCCTGATCCGAAATATTTCTGTGGATGCTTTGTTTAATCCATTGGGTCGCATATGTTGAAAATTTATTACCCAAACGATAATCAAATTTATCAACCGTTTTCATCAAACCGATATTTCCATCCTGAACCAAGTCGGATAAATCCAGCCCATGTCCACGGAAACTGTTTTTACGGGCGAATTTAACCACCAAACGTAAATTGGCTTCGATCATTTCACGTTTTGCTGTTGCGGCCTCGGCCTGTCCCCGTTTAACCAGTTGTACGACTTTTTTATATTCGGCTGTTGGTTGCCCTGTTTCGTCGGCAATCATAGTTATGTCGTCTTGGATTTTTTGAATTTCATTTTCGTATTTGTTAACAAAATTAACCCAAACCGGTGATTTATGTTTTTGTAATTTTTTAACCCAGTTTCGATTGATTTCGTTTCCGATATATTCGACCAAAAAGTCTTCACGTTTAATTTTGGCGGATTCTGCCAATCGTAACAATTTGCCTTCCAATCCCATTAACAATTGGTCTCTTTTGGTTAATTGTTCTAATATTTCTGTGATTCTTTCTTCGTTAAGTTTTATTTTGCTTACATGTTCAAACAGTTCCAAATGTAATTTGGCGTATTTCTTTTCTAAATCTTCATCCAGTTTGGACGAAGTCAAAAGATTTTCCATTCTTTGTAATTGTAATTTGTGTGCTGAATTAAATACTTTTTTAATTTTTGCAAACAATCCCAAAACGGTTGGCATTAACGCTTCTTCCATAACAGGTATAGCAACACCCGAAGATCCACGGCTTACTGTTTTTTCTTCTTCGTTTTCGTCTTCGTCATCAAAGTCATCATTGCTGGCACCTGTTAAATCATCCAATTCGCCGTCGTCTAAATCTTCGGCATTTTCGACGCCTTTGGATTTCATAGCATCCGACAAAGCTTTTATAGATTTTTGTTCTGATTCCGAGGAATACATAGCTTCTAAATCCACAACGTTACGTAATCTGATTTCTTCGTTCAATAGGTTTTGATACCAGTTCAACATCGCTTTGATTGTCATCGGGCTTTCGCACAGTCCGTAAACCATCAATCTGGCGGCGGCTTCGATTCTTTGAGCGATTGCAATTTCACCTGCGGCTTTTAACAATTGAACTTTTCCAATTTGACGTAAATATGAAGTAAATGAATCCTGACCGCCCAAAACCAGTGTACCTGTTGGGCTTTGTTCCAATTGTTTTGCGAACAGTTCGTCTTCTTCGCTCATTTCGGAATGCGGGTCTTCGGAATCGATATTGTCACGATTTTTGGATTTATCATCGTCGTCATCATAATAATCGTTCATATTTCTTTGATATGCTTCGGCTTCGATGATTTCCAGTTCCAAATCTTGTTTAAAAAAGTCCAACAATTCACTTTGTTCGGAACTAGGGATTTCGTCGGCGTCTGCTGCGGCCGAAAAGTCAGATTGTGAAAAATAGCCGACTTCATACGAAGAGCCAGCTAATTTTTGTAAATTTTCAGGCAAAGAATCAATCAGAAACTTTGTCGCAGAATCTATTTTTTTTACCATAGGCATTTTTCCTGGGAATTAAAATATTATTTTTTTACTTTGTTCGCTTTGTTTACAGATTCTTGCAATGCTGATTCTGAAATCAATCCCAAGATAATTGGGTTTTGAATTTGAATTGCAAAGTATGTTTTGTGTGTTTTATTACGAACGGACGCAACTGTTGGATTTGTGCTGCGCATAAGTCTGGCAACCTGACCATCTGATAATTCAGGATAGTTTTTCAAAATCCACAAAATACCACCCAATCTGTTTTGGCGGTGTAATTTTGGTG
This sequence comes from uncultured Muribaculaceae bacterium, assembly GCA_964368045.1. Lineage (GTDB taxonomy): Bacteria > Pseudomonadota > Alphaproteobacteria > Rs-D84 > Rs-D84 > CAUTNA01. The sequence continues at coordinate 666 of CAYIZJ010000037.1, read as the reverse complement.
TATATCCAACACCTTTTTTATTTTGTGCTTTTTGTGCATTTACGATTGATTCACGTAAAGTCAATCTTAAACTTTCGTTTTCTTCGCACTGTTTGATATCTTCACGGGTTATCTGTCCATTCAAAACTGGATCCAAACCTTGGATTTTATTGACTTCGGAATCTGCGATGTTTTTAATTTCTAATTCGTGCAGACCACAGAAATCAGCGATTTGTTGAAAAGATAATGCTGTATTTTCGATTAACCACAAGGCAGTGGATTTTGGCATATATGGATAGTTCATAAAATATTCCTTTGCTTAGCCGTTGTAATATACATAAATATTTCAAAAAACACAAGGTTTTTTTAACGTCATTATATATATAAATTGAAAAAAATATTTTTCAAGTGTTAATGTGTAATTGCTTATGACTTTTTTACGATTTCAAAACCGTTTGCAGTATCAACAACTGTCCACCCCAACGCATCGATATTGTTTCGCAATTCATCAGCCGTGCCCCAGTCTTTGTTTTGCTTTGCGATCAATCGGCGATTTGCCATTTCGACAATATCAGCAGGTGCAGTTTGGGATACAGCATTCATTAAATCGGTCGCCCTATTTATAAATTGCACCCCCAGCAATCTGTCGATAAATTCAAGCAAAGCTTTTTTTGTTGCATTATTAAC
>CAYIZJ010000036.1:6071-8695 GCA_964368045.1 uncultured Muribaculaceae bacterium | reverse complement strand
TTGTATTATAAAGTTTAATAATTGCGATTTTTTATTCCTTTTGTTTTATAATATCATAACTGAATCAAAATAAAAAAATCAATAAAATTTAATCCATCGGTGTACGCAATACAGCCTCCACACAGATATTTTGAAATATGGTTGTTTTATAATTTTTATCTTGAATCTTTTTCATTTTGGTTGGTTAACGCAAAAATGCGTTTCTGTTCAAAATCTGCGATTGCAACATCTAATGCGTCTTTACCCTCGGCGACCTTGATATCGGGTGTTAAGCCTTTTAATTCAAAGTTTTCTATTTCCAATTCACGATACACACAACCAACTTTAAAAAGCATTTGACTGTTTGGTAACATTGCGAATCTTGCCTCGCCAAAAACCTCCACCCCACAGGTATTATCGCCTACAAATCTTATATGTGGGTGATGCATTAAAGCCAAAATACAACTTTCAGCCGAAGAACCTGTGTAGCTGTCGGTCAAAATATATATAGGCTTGTCGTATCCAGCTGTTTTTGAACCAAATTTTGGATATGGTACATTATTGTAATTTTGAAAAACAGTTGGATCAACGGATTGATTCAGTTTTTCTGGGGTTGGGTTTTGATATATTCTTTTTGCCTCAGGCGTGGTGCGAACATAAGATTTTATCAGGCTGCGTGGGTCTGCACCATATAGATAGCCAACCAGTTTTTGAATAGGACGGGTGTCGCCGCCACCATTACCACGAAAATCAATAATCAGACCGTTCGATGCATCCAAAGCATCTTTTGCATCGTGTAATTTTTTGCGGTCTGTATCATTCCAATTAACCAATGTGCTGATACCAACAATTAACATATCGCCACGCTTTTCTATTTTTAATTTTTCGTCTTTGGTTGCGATATTTTGCCCAACGTCTTTATATTTACGACCCAATGATGTGCGTACAAAATATTTTGAAAAATTCAACCCAATGTGATTATCTGGAATTTTTTCAATTATTGGCTTTAATGATTCAAAGAAACTTATTTTACTGATTTTTGTTGCATTGTCATACAGTTTTTCCAAGCCACACAGAATTCGACGTTTTACAATTTCGTTATGAAACGGCCACCCAGAATAAACCCGAATAAAAATGCGTGCGATTACGGAAATATCGTGGCGAACTTCATCCTGTGTTAAATCATTAACCGTTTTATAAATTATTGGTGTGCCGTATTTGTGGGGTTGAATATCATCCAGCGTTGAATCTGCCAACAATTTTTGTTCCAATTCTGATATAGGTTTAATTTTTTTCATACAATTACTGTAATAGAAAAAAGACTGTTTTACAAGAAATAAAAAAATCCCAAACGGGATTTATTTATAATGGCGGAGCGTATAGGATTGTATATTCCCACCAATAAATTGGTGGGTCTTATTTCGTAAAGCTCGATACTCTCGCCAACTTCATTTCGGTCAACCAATTTATAACATTTATTTTCATATCACTTCGTTCATTCAATAAATTAACAAATATGATTCCTTGTGGTTTTCAAAAACAATTATCAATTGTTTTATAAAACCAAGCCTTTTACGGTTCTCGTCCAACGTCCACAGCATAATAAAAAAATCCCAAACGGGATTTATTTATAATGGCGGAGCGTATAGGATTCGAACCTATGGACCATAATTTACGGTCACAGATTAGCAATCTGCTGCATTACCACTCTGCCAACGCTCCGGATTTTTGTGGTTGCGATGTGTATTATATATAAATCTTTTACAAAATGCAAGATTGAATTTCAATAAAAATAAACCCCCAATAAAAAATCATCGGGGGTTTTTATTTTTTTACAGTTCTTCTTTTGTTTCTGGACTGTAAATTTCAACATCACGGGTCATCGCAATATATTTATCACCACGTTTCAACGTTAATTCGTCAACTGGGATAGTTTGCAAATCTTCGATATGTTCTGCAACCTTTGCGGACAACATTTGCATTGTTGTTTGCCAATCTTTGTGTGCTCCACCTGCTGGTTCTGGGATAATTTCATCAATCACGCCCATTTCCAACATATCTTTTGCTGTTAATTTCATTGCTTGTGCGGCGACTGCTTTAAAGTTGTTATTTTTCCACAAAATACTTGCACAAGATTCAGGAGCAATCACAGAATAAATTGCATTTTCCAACATTAACACACGGTCACCTGTACCAATAGCAATTGCGCCGCCCGAACCGCCCTGTCCGACATTTATGGCAACAAAAGGTGTTTTAATTTGCAATCCAGCGGCTATCGAGCTTGCCACTGCTTCGGATTGACCACGTTCTTCGCCTTCACGTCCGGCAAAAGCACCAGCAGTATCAAACAAAGAAATCGCAGGCAAATTAAATTTTTCAGCCAATTTCATCATACGAATAGCCTTGCGGTATCCATCTGGGTTTGCCATACCGAAACGATATTTTTGACGGGTTTCGATTGTACGACCTTGTTCCTGTCCGAATATAACCGCAGGGATACCACGCCAGAATCCCAAACCGGAACACATCGCAGGATCTTCGGCATACAATCTGTCGCCGGCCAAGTATGTCCAATCTTCGACGATACCTTTGATATAATCCAAAAAGTGCGGACGATTTTCATTACGAGCCAACAACACTTTGTC
>CAYIZJ010000036.1:3111-6061 GCA_964368045.1 uncultured Muribaculaceae bacterium | reverse complement strand
CCCATTCCACGCACTTTTTTATTACTCGAATCGGATTTCGGTGTTTCGATTGCAATTTGTTTTGGTTCACGTTTTTGTTTTGTTAAAACGGCCAAGACTTTACCTAACACAGATTTCAAATCATTTCGTGCAACAACCATATCAACCATACCATGGTCATATAAATATTGTGCAGTTTGGAAATCGGACGGCAATTTTTCACGGATATTTTGTTCAATAACCAAACGACCTGCGAAACCAATTCTGGCACCTTTTTCTGCGATGTGGATATCGCCCAACATAGCAAATGATGCAGTAACCCCACCATAAGTCGGGTCCGTTAACAATACGATATAAGGCACCCCAGCACTGTGTAATTTGTTAACAGCAACAGTTGTACGAGCCATCTGCATCAGGGACAAGATGTTTTCCTGCATTCTGGCACCGCCCGAACAAGTCACCATAATAAACGGTTGTTTTTTTGCCAAAGAATGTTCAATGCTGGCAACGATACCATCACCAACGGCACGTCCCATTGACCCCATCATAAAGTCACCATTTAAAATACAAATGGTTGTTTGGATTCCGTCGATTGTACCTTCGGCTGTTGTAATAGCGTCATTGTATCCGGTTTCTTCACGTGCGGCGGACAATCTGTCTTTGTATTCTGCACGGTCTTTGAAATTTAATGGATCGTCGGACACAATCGGAGTTGCAACTTTTTGCCAATTAGTATTATCAAACAACAAATCAAATCTTTGTTTTGGTGTCATGATAAAGGCACGATTACATCTGGGACAGATGTAATTATTCAATTTGTAATCTTTGTAATATACCAATTTCCCACAAGACTGACATTTTATCCACATCAGTTTTCGTATATTATCATATCTTTCACGGTTTTTATTTTTAATACCGGCTTTCTTTTTAAATAACATTTATTATCCATTCATTTTTTTTGTTAATTCACGACTTGGTTTAAACAAGATTGTTTTTCCTGCGTCCAAGAACATAGTTAATCCATTTGTTGGATTGTAACCCATTTTTGTTGCACGATTTCTGGATTTGAAAATACCGAAACCACGAATTTCGATTTTATCGTCATTTGCAACAGATTCTTTTATTTTGTCGGCCACAGCATCTAAAATAGCGGCGGCATCCTTTTCGGTCATACGATTGAATTGTATTTGTATTGACCGAATTATATCTGATCTTTTCATTTTTTTCCTATTCGTTTATTTCTCTGGGGGGTATTATGGACTTAAAAATTCCCTTTTTCAAGCCCAATCTTAAAAGGCATATTTTACCCCAACTGTCCCTGAATGTCTGGAATATTCTTTGTTAAAATTCCCCGAATATCCGACCTGAATATGAATATTTTGAATTTGCAAACCAAAATCAATATTAACCTGTGATGAAAAAGCGTCGGGGGATTGTAAATAAAAATCTGTAACATTTCCCAAAACATCTTTGGTTTGTAATAAATTATCATATCCCGAAATATCATATCGCACCATAATTCCCGCACCTATTTCATAATTATATTTATGTTTATAATATTTAAAAGCATACTTTGCCCCACCCGACATAGCAAATATATCAGAATCATTTTCATAAACAAAATCACCGAATCCGTTTATATGTCCCCGAATATTTATTTTTTCATATATAGCCCCGATTTGTGGTGCGATGATGTTGTTTTTCCAAAAACGAACGTCTTTGCCCACCATCGAAGTAAATGACGCCGATTGCGAATAATTTTTCACATTACGTCTATTTTCAAAATCATCAAAAGCCGAATGAGAATAGGATAAAATTGTATTTATAAATCTTTTGTCGGTTTTATATTCGCTGTAAACAAACCCTGTATACGTTCGTGCGGACAAATCGTTAACATCAAAGCCAAAATCCGAAAAGCCCAAACCGGTACCGATTTTCCAAAAGTCATTTAATTTTGTATCCATACCAAACGCAAAAACCTGTCCGGTTGATTCAAATTTATCTTCTTTGGAATGATTCAATGTGTTAAAAGAAGAATCCAACCAAAAATTTCGCCTGTTTTTATTTTCATCAAATGGGAAACTGGAATCAAATTGTTTCGTAATCATATCCGATATAATTTGATTATTTTGCGATATATAAATTTGTTCTATTGGTAATAACTTTTTATCCGCAGGTAAACTTTGGACGAAATTATCTTCTTCGTTTTCTATTAACAACATTATCAAATCGTCCTTCATCGGCGTTTGCGATTCTGCCCCACCAAAAGAAATCAAACCTGTGGCGGTTTGAACTGTACCCGAATCCAGTCCCAAAAAATTTGCAATTGGCGAATAATCTTTGCGAATGATTTCGTATGTCCCTGGGGTATCTGTTTTTATAATTTCAAAATAAGGATTTTTTGCGATAACAAATTCTTTATCCAAATGGCCATAAATCAATTTATACCGCCCGCCTTTATAATCATCTGGAAATATAAAATCTACTACCCCGCCCCGATTTTCAACATCGGACACAATCTTTGTTGAACCAACAGTCGCCCTTAATACAGCACCTTTGTTAAAAACAATACTGCGATTGTTCAAATTTATAATCCCACCATCCAAAGCCAGACTATGATTCACGATTATTTGCCCCATACCATAATTTAAAATATCATTTTTTTCATTTCCCGAATAATTATCAACAAATATTGCGGATTCAAAAATAATGACACCTTTGTTATAAATCGGGTTTGAATTATTTTTAAACACGATATTTTTACCGATATTCACAACCGCATTTGGATTTTTGTTTGAAATACAGCTGCCTAATCTTGCTGTATTTTCGGTAAAAGAAGAATTGTTTCCTATGCTAATTGTTGCCTGATTTATTCCCGCAATTTCAATCACAGGGTGCGTAAAATATGAAAAAGTCATATCATCTGGCACATTAACAATTTCGCTTTTGTTTATATTGATTCCAGTTTTTT
>CAYIZJ010000036.1:0-3101 GCA_964368045.1 uncultured Muribaculaceae bacterium | reverse complement strand
GGCAAAGGCTTTATCAAAAACAAATAAAAACGAAAGCATTAAAACGACCAGTTTTATTGCGGCTTTCATTGACACTTCCCTGTAATACAGGATAACAAAAAGCCCGACTTTTAACAATCGGACTGTTGTCATATGAATTTGATTAAATGATTATTATATTGAAAAGTCGTGATTTTTTACAGAATTTGCAATTGCTGTTGCCAGTTTTTCTTGATAACTAGAAGAACGCAACAAAGCCTCTTCGGACGAATTGGATAAATGCCCCAATTCAATCAAAGCCCCCGGAATTGTCGAACGCAACACTGCAAATGGTGCAAACCGAACTTTTGGTCCATCCTGTTGTTTAATCGAAGATTTACGAAATGCCCCCACACATTCATCCGCATAATCGGTTGAAATTTCCGCAACCGCCTGTTGTTGCAACGAAGACAAAGTGTTACGAATATCGGATGTATATTGTTCGAATCCATCCACATCAATTTTATCCGATGCGTTTTCGGCCTCGGCTAATTTTCGTGCTTCTTCGTCGGATGCTTTTTGTGATAATGTATAAATTGAAAAGCCTTTCATTGTGCGGCTTGGGTTTGCATTCGCATGTAATGATAAAAATAAATCCGCATTATTTTTTTCCGCAATTGATGCACGTGTGCCCAAGTTCAAGAACTTATCCGAAGAACGGGTTAAATATGCTTTGAATCCTGCGGCTTCTAATTTAGTTTTTAATTTTTTTGCGACCGACAAAACAATAGTTTTTTCATATGTACCCTTTGGCCCAATACATCCAGGGTCCTTTCCACCATGTCCCGCATCAATTACAACGGTGTGTTTTTTTGCCGGTTCTGTTTTAGTTGTCGTTGCCGCCTTGGCTGTATTTGCGCCGGCTTTGAAATCAAAAACTAATCTGTAATCGTGATCGCCTGTTGGTTTTAATTGTAAAATATTTGAATCTGGTATTTTTGAAATAGACTCAGACAATTCGGCAGTAACCAGTAATCTGTCACCGCTTTGACTTTGTTTCAAAGATTTGACCAATGTACCGGATGCTAAATCCGGTTTAACGGATGTATTTGTTGCAGTATTTGCAATACTGACCACCAATTTTTTATCCGGATAAGAAACAGTAAACGAAGGTTTCGTAGTAGTTTCAATAACCAATCGTGTTTTATCGCCGGTATGTACACCTGTTCGGAAAGATTTTAACTTTCCACGGGATGCCAATACGGTTTTTGGAAAAAAGGTAAACATAATTACCCCACCGCCTGCGATTTTTAAAATACTTCTTCTTGATACTTTCATAACATAAAAAATTATATCAGAAAATCGACCCTATTTCAAGCAAAGTCATAAACAATTTATATAAAAAAATCCGAAAACAAATTCGGATTTTCATTTTTATTACTTTTAATTTTATCGACTTACACAATTTGCAAAACTTTGTGCAATCATTGATTTTTCTGTATTGGTTAAATCACCAACTTGGATAACATAACAACGGCTGGTGTCACGCAATATGAATACTTTTGTTCCCAATTTATATGCGGTTTGCATTGAATCCATTTGACTGGTCGAAAGGAACGAATTTTGTGTTATTGCTGAATTCGTTAAACCTGCCTGTACAACCTGTTGTGCTGTTCCAAAATCATAAACATCTGTTGCACTTTGAACATCGAACCAAATGCTGTGACCTTGGTTTGGATTTGGTGCGTTTGATGAAGCACTTGGGAAAGCCGTTCCAATCGCCAATGCCGCAACAGTTTGTAACGAAGACGGTGAATTGCTGCCCGAACCAACCCCTTGTGAAACTGTATTGATTTGTAAATTTTCACCGCAAGCCAAATTCATACGGTTTGTATAGCTGGCCAAAACGGAATCAACCGCTGCCTGCCAATCGGCACCCTTTTTATTTAAATCCAAATTAACCATTTTTTCAGCCCATCCCCAAATATTCGCACCAACATTGCCCGCATTTGCGAATCGGGAAACCATTTCAGCACTTCCCCCAGGGACACCCGAACCACAGTAATCCATTAAATATGTTGTCATCATACTGTTTGTTTCGTTACCATATGAAATTGCAACCGAATGGCATGCCATTGCGGCTTCCAGTTCCATTCTGCGTTCGACACACAAACTGGAATTGGACTTTGTTAATTTGTCCGCCATATTTGCCATGGATAAATAAGTCAACAATTCCTGTTGAACATACGAAGGACAAAGAATCGCAGCTGTGTTCGATGCACCGGTTCCATTGGTATATTGCGGTAATAAAACGCTTGTATCTTTTTGCAAACACAACAAAGCATAGTTATACAATTCACTTTCGGTTGCATATGCACATCTGCTTTCACGTTGGCCTGGCACAACAGTAACATCGCCACAGTAATCCGCCAAACAAGCATAGATTTTTTCACGGCATGCCGTATCAACATCCGGCTGTGTCACCATAAAATAAGTATTTTTTTGATTTGTTTTATATGTTGCGGCCGATTGCTGATGTCCACGCAATCCCGAACTTGCATAATTTGAATAACTGTTATTTGCACCTGCTGTTAATGCTCTTGCCTGATCCGCCGCATTTATCGAAGACACCGCCATCCCAGCACTAAATACGCTAAAACCCGCAACAAATCCAAATAATGTGAATATATTTTTCATAACAAATTCCCTCTCGTTAAATAAATTTTATCATATTTTTTAAAAAAAGGCAATCATTGTTTTTATAAAAAATTTGATTTTGATAAATAAAATGATAAAATCTTTTTCAATGATTATAACAACCGAAATTTTTAACGAATTACAGACCGACATTCAATCAATTGGCGAATTTATTGATACAGACAAAATAAATGCTGAAATATCCCAATTGGACGAAATCGTAAACAAGCCTGATTTTTGGGACAATCCCCAAAACGCCAGTAGCGTTTTACAAAAAAAATCAGCATTGGAAAAATCTATTTCTGATTATACCGCATTACAATCGGACTATAACACATTAAAAGAATTATACGAATTAGATTCAAATGACAGCGATGTAATTTCAGGCATATCTGAATTAAAAGACCGTGTACATCAGGCAAAAATGATAACTTTGTTTAACCAGC
>CAYIZJ010000035.1:0-8966 GCA_964368045.1 uncultured Muribaculaceae bacterium | reverse complement strand
GTCTTTGGTTCGTGGATTGGTGTTTATAGTGTTATCAATTGTCGAAGGTAAATCGATCCAAGAAATAAAAGAAATGGACATTTTGGGCGAATTTGAATCATTAAATTTATCACTGGGGGCGGGACGAGTTAATGGTATAAATTCTATGATTAGCTTTTTAAAAAATTTGTGATAATATATAGGTGTAATTAAACAGTATTGTAAAGGGTGCGGATATGACAGAAGAAAAGAGAGTTTTTTATTGGGGAATTTTTCTGATGATTATTTCTTTGATGTTGGCGGTTGTTTTGCAACAACTTAATCGAAATCAAAAAAAGTCTTTGAACAAAGTCGGGGATGAAATAACCCGAACAAAACAACAAATCGCACAAGAGCAAACAATTTTTGCATCACATGATACTTTGGAAAATTTACTGGTTACCGTATATCCAGATGCAGAAGTCGTCGGGTTTAAAAACTCGGTATCAATTTATGAACTGGAACCAAGAAAATAAAAAATGTATAACGTCGGAATAGATATTTGGAAAAATGGCTTTAATGTAATGGGTGGCAGCAGCCAAGAAGTAAAAAACTTGCGCGTGATGCAATGGGTTTTTGTTTTTATTTTCCTCGTCTTTATTCTAAGACTGCTTTTTTTATCCGTGTCAGATTTGGAAAGAAAAAGATTGGGGTTAAATACCGGTCAATGGTTGGTGGAACGTACCGATATTGTTGACAGAAATGGTGAATTATTGGCGAAAAATATTATGTCCGGTGATATTGTTTTACGTCCCCAAAATGTAAAAGACAAAGAAAAGGCAGCACGATTTATATACGAACTCTTCCCAGATAAATATAGTTTGGCAAAAAGTTATGAATTGCTAAATTCCAGTCGCCGATTTATATATTTGGAAAAGGATTCTGTCGAAAGAAAAAGAAATGCTGTAACGGATGCGAAAATATCCGGAATTGATGTTGAAACAAAACAAACACGTGTTTATCCAAAAAGCCGGCTTTTTGCACATTCGGTCGGATTCGTTGGGGCGGATGGATATGGCTTAGAAGGGGCAGAAAAAATTTATGATAAATATCTTTTGGAAAATGATGACCCGTTGCAATTGTCTTTGGATTCCAGAATTCAAAGCATATTTTATCGTGAATTGTCCATCGCAATGCAAAGATATAAATCACTTGCGGCTATGGGTGTTTTAATGGATGCCAGAACAGGTGAAATGATTGCGATGGTGTCTTTGCCGGATTTTGACCCCGAAAATAGAAGTCTGGACCCAGTTGAAAATCGTGTGTTCAAACCAATACGCAGCGTTTATGAAATGGGTTCGGTGTTCAAAGTATTTAATACCGCCATGGCATATGAATATGGAATAACGGATGAATTTTATATCGAAAAACCGTTCGAAGTTTTGGATAAATTCGGTCGTGTCGCAACACGAATTTCTGACCATCCTTCATTTAAACCACCCAGACCGTATTTAGGGGTTGATGATATTTTGATGTATTCATGTAATCCAGGCAGTGCGCAAATTGCTTTGACTTTGCCGGATGGAACACAACAAGAATTTTTATCCAGAATAAATATGGACAAACCATTGCAACTGGAATTCGGAAAAACAGAAAGAGTTTTAATGCCGCAAAAATGGGGGCCGGTTGAAAAAGTAACCGTATCATATGGCCATGGTATTTCTGTAACACCGATGCATTTGTTCCTTGGGTTTAATTCAATGGTAAATGGCGGATATTATATTTATCCGACATTGCAAAAAAGACAGGTCGGAAAAATTTATGGCTCGAAGATTTTAGATACAGATATTTCGGCAAAAATAAATCAAACTTTGTATCGTGTGGTCGAAGAAACGTCCGCTAAAAAAGCAAAGGTTGCGGGAATAAATATCGGCGGAAAAACCGGTACTGCGGAAAAATACACAAACGGTAAAGTCGACAGAAGAAGAAATATGACCGTGTTTGTCGCAGCGTTCCCAATCGAAGCACCGCAATACACAATGATGATTGTTTTGGATGAACCAAAGGGTTTGGAAGAAAACTTTTATTTAAAAACAGCTGCTTGGAATGCTGTTCCAACCGCTGGTACAATATTAGAAGATATCCTTCCTTTATTATTTCAGTAATTTTTGATATAATAGTCTTGATAATAAAATAAAAGAGACGAAATTGAGAAAGATAGTAGAAAAATCAATCCTGGGAAAATCCTGGGTATTGCCATCACATAATGAAACAGGTTTCGCAGGGGTGAACCCAGATGATCTGATTTTGAATATTGTCAAAGCCAGAGGAATAGACGAATCAGATTTACAAAAATTTTTAAACCCAACGATTAAAGAATATATGCCAAATCCAAACACTATGATTGATATGGAATTGGCCGGTGAAATTATATCCGAATCGATTTTGAATGGTGAAACAATTGCCGTTTATGGTGATTATGATGTGGATGGTATTACATCAACCGCTGTGTTTGTAAAATATCTGAAACAAGTTGGGGCAAATGTTATATGGCATCTACCAACCCGTGAAGGCGAAGGTTACGGATTAAATAATTCCGCAATCGATTCTTTGATTGAAAGGGGTGCAAAACTTATCATAACTGTTGATTGTGGAATCAGTGGTATCAGCGAGATTGAATATGCCAAATCAAGGGACGTAAAAGTCGTTGTCACAGATCATCATTCCCCAGATAAAAAATTGCCGAATGCGGATGCTATTGTTAATCCAAAACGAAATGATGATACTTCAAATTTGTCTTATTTGGCCGGCGTCGGGGTTGCTTTTTTTACCGTTGTTATGTTGCACAAAGTATTAAAAGAAAAAGCAACTGATCCGCAATTGCGGGACAAATTGGAACAAATAAATTTATTAAATTATATGGACTTTGTTGCGCTGGGTACAATTTGCGATACGATGCCTTTAATCGAATTAAATCGTGCGTTCGTTGCAACGGGGTTAAAAATTTTGTCGCTTCGTCAAAATTTGGGATTGTCCGTTTTGATGAATATCGCAGGGGTAAAAAAAATATCCGTCTATACAGCCGGATTTATGATAGGGCCACGATTGAATGCTGCGGGGCGAATTGATTCGGCTTCTCCGGCTTTGGAACTGTTATTAACAGATAATCCAATTATTGCGAATGATTTGGCAAATAAATTAAACAAAATGAATGATGACAGAATTGATATTCAAAATGTCATTATGAACGATGCAATGTATCAGGCAAAAAATATGGGATTGACCGATAAATTCAGTTTGTTTTTATGCGGTGATAATTGGCACGGTGGCGTTATGGGAATTATTGCGGGGCGTTTAAAAGAAAAATATAATTTACCAACCTGTGTTGCGTCCCGTGTTGATAATGTAATAAATGGTTCGGGTCGTTCTATTGATGGTGTTGATTTGGGTAAAATAATTCACGAAGCTTTGGCATTGGGATATTTATCCGAAGGCGGTGGGCATGCGGCAGCAGCCGGATTCACTTTGCCTGCGGACAAAGAAAAAGATTTCTGTGAATTTTTGGAAAAATCTGTTGAAAAACAACAGGGTGGCGAAAAGCCTATTCAGGAATTACGGGTTGATTTGGAAATGGATTGCGGCGGGGCAGATATGACTTTTTTAAACAAGCTATCTGCATTGGAACCTTTTGGTCAGGGGAATCCAGAACCTACATTGGTATTAAACGGCGGGACATTATCCTGGACGGGCGTTATGGGTGACGGTAATCATTTGCGTGGTTGTATTGCTTGTTCAAACGGAAATCAACTTAACTTCGTTGGATTTAATATGATGGGAACCGCAATAGGTGATTTTTTACTGGACGAATCCAATACTAATACTAAAATAAAACTATTGGGTAAATTAAAAGAAAATGAATACAAGGGAAGGGTAACAGCTCAGTTCATCCTAGAAGATTTATCTGTATAATTATTATAAAAATTTAAAAAGGAAAAAAAATGAAATTTTTATTAAGTGCTATTTTATTTGCTTGTATGCCGATTGTGTCTTTTGCCGACGTTGATACAAATTTAATAAAATCAGCAGAAAAATATTTAAATTCTATAACCGGATTGGATGGACAATTTATTCAAACAAATGGTGATCAAAAAGACACGGGAACATTTTCAATGTTACGTCCGGGCAAAATTCGATTGGATTATTCTAAAAATCCTATTCAGTTAATTTCAGACGGAACAGATTTATATTTTTTTGATAAATCTTTGGACCAAATAACAACAGTTCCTGTATCCAGTACACCGGCGGGAATTTTGGTGCGAAAAAATATTGATTTGGATTCTGCTGATATAGTTGTTGAAAAAACTGAAAAAGGTGCGAATGATTTTTCTTTGACCATGTATATGAAAGACAATGAAGGGGCTGGTAATATGACTGTTTATTTCGATCAAAATCCGGTTCAGTTAAAATCATGGACTGTAATAGATGCGTTGGGAAATAAAACAGATGTTGAATTTAAAAATTTAAAATCTCGCAGTTCTTTTGGCAAAGATTATTTCCAATTACAAAGACATAAATCAGTTTCAAATTCTGGTGGCGATTCGTTTTACGATTAAAGAAGTTGGGTTAAAAATATGTTCGGTATAAGTTTATCTGAATTTTTAATAATTTTGGTTTTGGCAATTGTTATAATACCGGCAAAGCATTGGCCGGACGTTGCAAAATTTATGGCGAAAATAATAAAATTCGTTCGTGATTTAATTTGGAAGATTACAGATGCGTCCGAAAATATAAAAGAAAAAATCGAATTGCAACAACCAATAGATGATTTGTTGAAAAAAACAACGGATGATGTTTTGGCCGGTTTTTCATCGAAAAGACCGGTAAAAGTGACCAAGAAAACAAAACCGAATGGGGTTAAAAGATTGAAAAAATGAATATGACATTGATGCAACATTTTTCGGAATTAAGACGCCGTGTTTTATGGTGCGTTCTTATATTTATTTTGACCTTTATTGTTGGATGGCAAATCGCACCGATTATACAAAACTTTTTGACACAACCTTTATTAAATGTGTGGGATACAGGAAGTCTGCTGTATTCAGGGTTAACCGATGGGTTGATGATTACTTTTTCTTTGTCGACATTATTTGCTATTTTTGCAACTTTGCCGGCGATTTTATGGCATGTTTGGGCTTTTGTTTCCCCAGGGTTAAAATATGGTGAAAAAAAGTTTGTAACCCCAATTGTTATAATGTCTCCTGTTTTATTTTTAACAGGTGCCGCATTTGCTTTTTATATATTATTTCCGGTTGTTTTCAAGTTTTTTATCGAATTAAATCAATCATCCCCTGTGCCGTCTGTTGTATTACCTGCGGTTAAAAATTATTTAACTTTTTCAATCGGGTTGTTAAAGATTTTCGGATTTGCATTCCAATTGCCTTTGTTTATGGTTTTGTTAAACAGATTGAATGTTTTGCCAAAAAGCATGGTTATAAAATCACGCCGTTATGCGATTGTTGTAATCTTGGTTGCTGCCGCTGTTTTAACGCCGCCTGATATCGTATCCCAATTGATGTTGGCATTGCCTATGTGGTTATTGTTCGAAGCCAGCATATTTTTTATGAAAAATGACGAAGATATCAAAGGTTAATATCTTAGTTTATGTCATTTTATTTATGTGCAAAATATGATATAATATTTGTATGTTGAACAAGTTTTTTAAATTTTGTGTGGTTGGTTTTTTGCCATTTTTAATGGGGTGTGATTTACAACCAAAAATTACGGCTTTGCCGGATAATGTTTCAGAATTTATTGCAACCAGATATCCTGCATTGTTGGCGGATCCGACTACTAATCCCGAAATATACGAATCGGCCGCAATGGACTATGGTTTTTATGCATCACCCAGTTTATATGGAAATGAAAGTATTGATGATTATGTTTTATATGCATCGCCAAACGATTATGTTTATGTTCCGGAAACATCGGTCGAATCAGGTGAACCGATTTTGGTGCAAAGAAAAGCAGCAGATGTTGAAAAAGTAAAAATAGATGATAAATATATAGCAAAGCCTGATGCGGATGATTATCTTGTTGTGCCAATGTATGGCGGTGTAAAAATTGCGGATAAATACAAAGATTTTGAAAAACAAGATTCAATAACTAATCTTGCTGATTCGGATAAAGAAATTACAGTTGTCAAAGGTGATACTTTGTATTCTTTGTCGAAAAAACATTTTATGAAAACCGAAGATTTGGCAAAAATAAATAATTTAAAAGAACCGTATATTTTATCTATCGGTCAAAAATTAAAAATTGAAAAATCGATTTCAACAGTGCCTGTTGTTGTGACAGTGGACGAGGCAAAGCTTGCAAAAATCGAATCCAGCAAAGATTTGGAAAATAAAAATACAGCGATGGTTATGTTAAAAGAAATCACGGTTGCCAAGGGGGATACTTTGTATTCGATATCTCGCCGATATTTAATACCTGTTAATGATTTGGCCGTGTTAAATAAATTGTCTCCTCCTTTTACTTTGTCGGTTGGTAAAAAGATAAAGGTGCCAGCCGTTACACCTGTCTCTTATACAAATCCTGAATATGCTAAAAAGTTTGAAAAGCCGTCAACAACAAGTACAACAAAAACGACTGTTTCAAAAACAACAGCGACACAAAAAGCGACAGCGAAAACAACATCGCAAAAAATTTCATCGGACCCTGCAAAAAAATTACCAACATTAACATCACGTTCTTCGTCAAAATTTTCGTGGCCGGTTCGTGGTAAAACTTTATCCAGTTATGGTCCAAAAAGCGGGGGATTGTTTAACGATGGCATAAATTTATCTGCGAATTTGGGAACACCTGTACGGGCTGCTGAAAATGGTGCGGTGGCTTATGCCGGCAACGAAGTCAAAGGTATGGGAAATTTAGTTATTATACAGCATTCGGATGGTTGGATGACGGTGTATGCGCATATGGATAAAATGTCAGTCAGACGTGGAACCAAGGTAAATGTCGGTCAGCAAATCGGAACTATTGGTAAAACGGGTAAGGTGTCCGTGCCGCAATTGCACTTTGAAATCCGCAAAGGATCAAAAGCATACGACCCGATGAAATACTTGAAGAAGTAGCAACTGTATATACATTGCGTATATACAAAAAACAAACAAAAAAATAAAGAATTTGAAATGGAAAATATAACTTATTACAAATCTCCGTTTGGGGTTTTTACTATTAAATACATGGATGATAAAATCATTTTTGTAAAAAAAATCGGTGATGAATACAAAAAAACGCCGGATACAAAGTTAACATCTTGTTTAAAAAAACAACTGGACGAATATTTTGCGGGAAACCGAAAAGATTTTGATATTCAATATGAATTAACAGGTACGGAATTTCAAAAAAAGGTCTGGGACGCATTAACAAAAATTCCATATGGAAAAACGGTCAGTTATAAACATATTGCAACAATGGTCGGTAATCCAAAGGCATCCCGTGCGGTTGGTTTGGCGAATAATAAAAATCCGATTACGATAATTGTTCCATGCCACAGGGTTGTGGGGACTTCGGGTAAACTTGTGGGGTATGCGGGCGGTTTGCCAATGAAAGAATCAATTTTAGATTTAGAAAAATCAAACGTTTAATATGACAAAAAATTTTAAAATGATTTTAACAAAGATAAAAAATTTATTCGAAAAATATACAAAAGATGATTTATTATTTTATTCTTATAATTCTGTTTTTTTAAATAGATTGACGGAAAAAATAATGGGTTGCGAAAATATTGTTTTGAAAATTGGAATCACTGGTGAATCAGGTGTCGGGAAAAGTTTTTTTACAGATAACGCATCAGATTATTTAACAGAAAAATATAAAATCATTCCGGCAAAAATAAAACGTGATGAATATTTAAAAGATTATTCGGATAAAATTTTGGAATATGGAAATTATAATAATTTTTCAAAATCAGGCGGATTAGAAGGCGATTGCGAAGACTTTGATCGATTGATATTGGATATAGAAAAATTATCAAAAGGCGGGAAGGTTCATCCCAAAAAAAGACACAGGGAAACAGGTGTCATCGAAGAGTTCGATATGACGAAAATAATTCATCCATCGAAAATAATAATGATGGAAGGCATCGGGATTTTTCACAATAAAAAATTATTGGATACATTTGATATAAAAATTTATATAGACGCACCGGATAATATAATAAGCAATCGTTGGGGCCGTCGCAGTCCAGCACGTGGTAAATTGGGTGAGGTTGCAAAATCCAGTTTTATTATCACCCGTGATATGGCTAAAAAATATACTGTTCCATATAAAAAAGATTCCGATATAATTTTAAATGCAGAATCAGATATAAAAAATTTGAAAAATTTTATTGATGAATTACATAAAATAATTTCCCCATATTGCAAATAAAAATCCCACATACTGTGGGATTTGTTTTTATTCATTATTTATTTTTTCGGAAAATCCAAGACACACTTCCAGTATATATTCAGATCGGCGAAGTGTGTCAACCCAGTTTTTGTGAAATTTTAATTCGCCACGCATCGAATAATATAATGCTGCCATACCGCCTGCAACAGTTGCTGTTGTGTCTGTGTCGTCGCCTAAATTTATTGCGGTTAAAACACAATCTGTATAATTGTTTGTGTTTGCAAAACACCATAATGCAGCAGTATAAGTATTTACAATAAAGCCATCAGATTTTATCTCTGTGCGTAACATTTTTCCGATATTACCAACTATATTTTCTTTGTCGTCGCCTTTTAAAATTTGTAAAATATCATTGACGTATTTATTACAATATTCACATGCTATTTTATGGCCGTGCGTCAGGCTTGAAACTTTATTAACAATGGTTTGTATTTCATTTTGATTTAAATCTTTGGTCCAACACCAAAAAGCAATAGGTAACATTCGCATCAAAGAACCATTTCCGTTATCTTCTTCGTTTGTACCGCCTGCGTCCGTTGGTGACAAATCGTCGATTG
>CAYIZJ010000034.1:4317-9039 GCA_964368045.1 uncultured Muribaculaceae bacterium | reverse complement strand
GGCTTTTCTTCGAATGTCCAAGAAACGAAGGAAAGGAGAAAAAGAATTAGGACATTCAAATAAGATGGGGCCCAAAGTCCAGAGGAGAGAGAATGTAGGAGGGAGTTCTGAATCTCTGGGCCAGATAGATGCTTGGCATCCATATCGCACGACGCTTGCCGTTTGATACATGTAATATAATACAGGAAAAATAGTTTGTCAAGTCGTTTGTCAAAAAAAAATTAAGTATTTTTTACATCATTGTTTTTACTAGGAAATCTTACTTAGGATTATGGGTTGAAAAAATGTTTTTATTCAACTATAATTAGAATGTTGACTTGAATTAAATAGGAGTTTAATCAAAACTATAAGGAGAGATTATGACACATGATGATATTTGGAAAGCAATAGAAAAATTCGCAATTGAACATAATATGTCTTGTTCCGGACTGGCCAAAAGCAGTGGATTGGACCCGACAACTTTTAATAAAAGCAAAAGATGGTCCAAAGAAGGGCAACCTAGATGGCCTTCGACATTAAGTATTTCAAAAATTTTGACCTCAAAAGGTTCAAATATGTCGGAATTCGTAAAATTTATTCCGGATACTGAAACTGTTACAGATTGTGACTGTAAATAATTTTTATTGTTTTTATTTTACTTTTTTGAACCGCCGCCAGAAGATATACATCGACTGGCGGCAATTTTACAATTGCATATATTTTTTTTATCGATTAAAATATTATTATGTTTGAAAATGCCCAAATCTTTACAACCGATAAAGTATGGAAAAATATACTTTGTGATATCGGGGCAAATGTCGCAGATAATCTGAAATCAGCGGATGTTAATCTGGACGAATTGAATTTGGAAAAATCAATTCATATAAATGATTTAATCGTCGCTATCAATAATAAACTGGAAATGGATGATAATAACATTATCAAAACAATTATAAAACAAAATATCAAATTACCAAAATTACAAATTCGAATACTGTCTTTGTTATTAAAAAATAACGGAATGGGAATTAACGATATGAAATCCGCACTGGGATATTGTCCCGATACAACAACACGATCAATCGAAAATGCAATTTCCAGTTTGCGAAAAAAAACGAACAAAGATTTAATTATTAACAATGATGGAAAATATTACATTGGGAAACTATAAACTTATTTCTTTTGATAAAATCCCCAGTACTCAAAACTATGCGTTAGAGCTTGTTGCAACAGGTAAAGCTGTGGATAAAACAATTGTTCTGGCCGAAATGCAAACATCGGGTCGTGGTCGATACAAAAGACAATGGGTATCAAATGCGGGAAATTTATATGCCAGCTTTATTTATTCGGTTAACGACAGGGATCCACGCTTGTCATATTCTGTTGCGGTCGCATTGGCTGAAACTTTGATTCATTTTGGTTTGAATCCGAAAATCAAATGGCCAAATGATATTTTGATATCAGATAAAAAAATCAGCGGCATTTTAATTGAATATGCAAAAGACTTTGTTATTATCGGCATTGGTATAAACATAAAATCAAATCCGGATGTGTCCGAATATAAAACGGAAAAAGTTGCGAAATATTCAAACGCCGGTCGTGATGATATTTTAACAATTCTGACGAAAAAAATGGACGTGTGGTTAAATATGGATTTTGCAGCGGTTCGAGAACGATGGATGGAATTGGCGGCAATGTTAAATAATGTCGTAAAGTACAAGGGGCAATCAGCCCAGTTAATAGGTATTAACGAAGATGGTGCATTAGTTTTACGAAAAGATTCAAAATACATAATGACATATGGTGATGAAATAAGCTTGTAAAAAAAGTCCTTGGTTTCTGCGATTTTTTAAAATAATATTTTTTTGTATTGACTTTTTGTCGAAAATATGATAGTATATAATACATAAAAGCAGAAAATACGTTCACAACATTTTGTTGTGATTTTTTTATGCTTTTTGTTTGTCCGCATTTTTTGCGGACTTTTTTTTTATTCGAAAAGACAAAGGACAAAGTAATGCAATTACAAATCAATAATAATGAAAACTTGCATCTATCTTATAAAATTGCAAGGGTTGTTTACGCCAGCACATCAGCTTGCTCTTTGCCGGCGGTTTTGGCATTTACGTCAATGATTCAAAATCTTTCAAAAAAATTGAACAGGTCTTTGGATGATTTGATTTGCGATAAAAACTTATTTAGTTGTTTGAATGAATTGGATGAAAATAATAAATTGTTATCTGTGCCGGCGAATAGTCCGGCTTTTTTAATGTGCGTCCGTACCGCACAAAAAATGATAAACAATAATTTGCCCGACAGTTGTAATGGTGCAACCCGATTTCATCATGACAAAGATTTGCCCGACTGGGCAAAGTCTTTGGGATATGTGTTAGAAGTCGACAATTTGTTATTTTATAGATAAGAAAAAGAAGGAAAAATGATTCAAAAAATAATATATGGCGGATTTTTAAAAGGCCAAAGAACTTATATAATTTCAACTGCGGGAATTTTAACCGCTGTGGGGGCGTATCTGGTTGGTGATATTGATATATTTTCTTTGTTGCAAACTGTGTTTACTTTGGGCGGAATTTATTTTCTGCGTAAATCAAATGAAACGAAATCGGCAAAAAAAAGATAATCTTAAAATCTAAGGAGATAAAAAATGGATAATATTCCAAAAAAATTTATGAATGATGATGGAACGCTAAATACGGATGCTTTGATAAAATCTTATTCCGAATTGGAAAAGAAAATCGGGACTATGGTCGCAATACCAGATTCCGAATCTGATGTGGATACTGTATCAAAATTCAATCGTGCAATAGGGGTGCCGGAAAATTTTTCCGATTATCCAATAAATGAAATGTTTGATGATGAAAGTGTGAAACAAAAGTTTCATGAAATAGGATTGACGTCCGCCCAAGTTGAAAAAATCTATACAATCGCAGAAGATTTTTTATCACCTGTATTGTCCGATTTATTCCAAAGCAAAGAAATCAATCAGTGCGAATCCGAATTGGAAAAATTTTTCGGCGACAAACAAAAAATGGCGGATTCGTTGCGTGAAATAAAAATGTTCGGGGAAAAGTTTTTGCCCGTCGATGCGTTTGAATCTTTGTCGTGTTCGGCTGCTGGAATAATCAGCGTTTATAAAATGATGCAATCGGTTGAACCAAATGTAAAAGTTGATAAAAATTCAACACAAAATTTAACAGAAAATGATTTGAAAAATATGATGCGTGATCCAAAATATTGGAGAGAAAAAGATGAAGAATATATTCGCAAAATTGAAAATGGATTTAAAAAATTATATTCTTAAAATAAAAAATGATTTTTTTTCTTGTGATTTTTTTTTGTTTCAGATAAAATAAAGATAAGAGCAAAAAAATTTGCTTAAACAATAAAATAAAAAAGGAGAGAAGAATGGCTTTTTCATTCTTTAAAAAAACAGTTGAAAAAAAATCAACAGTAGAAAATACACCAAAACCAGCAGCGAAAAAACCAGCTGCAAAAAAAGCTGCTGCTAAAAAGCCAGCTGCAAAAAAAGCTGTTGCAAAAAAACCAGCTGCGAAAAAAGTTGTTGCAAAAAAACCTGCGGCAAAACCAGTTGCAAAAAAAGCTGTTGCGAAAAAACCAGCTGTAAAAAAAGCTGCGGTTAAAAAACCAGTTGCAAAAAAAGCAGCGGTTAAAAAACCAGTTTCTAAAAAGAAATAATTTATAACCCCACAATTGTGGGGTTTTATTATGTTTTCAGAACAGATTTAATGCCTTTGTATAAAGGCATTTTTTTATTTGCGAAATAAATAGTCTGTTCTGATTTTGTAATTAAATATATTCGGATAATTTTTAATTTATTAAAAACCCGATTCTTTTATCAATGGGCACGAATTCGTATAACCCAACGATAGGGACATAAACCAAACCGTGCGATTTGTCGCACTTTTTTTATGAATCCGAACAAAAGGAATATAAATAATGTCTACTTCAATAGATAAAGTCTTCGTAAAACAATTCGAAGCAGATGTCCATCTTGCTTATCAGCAAATGGGAACAAAACTGCGTTCAACTATTCGCAGTAAATCGGGTGTTGTTGGGGCTTCGACAACTTTTCAAAAAGTCGGCAAAGGTACCGCCAGCACCAAATCCAGACACGGCATTGTGCCTGTTATGAATTTAAATCACGAACCAATTGAATGTCTGTTACAGGATTATTATGCAGGCGATTGGTTGGATGCATTGGATGAATTGAAAACAAATATAGACGAACGTCGTGTTGTTGCATCTGCTGGTGCCTATGCTTTGGGTCGCAAAACAGATGAATTGATTATTGATGCGATGAAAACTGCGACGATTTCTGTCGGTGATTATACTGCGGCTTTGACCAAAGAAATAATATTATCAGCCGTTGAAAAATTAAATGCGAATGATGTGCCTGATGATGGTCGCAGATTTGCTGTTGTTGGCGTACAACAATGGAACGATTTGTTATCAATGGATGAATTCGTGTCATCAGAATATGTTGGTGACACACCATTAGTTTCAGGATTTGAAACAAAAAAATGGTTGGGAATTATTTGGGTTTTACATAATGGTTTGCCTGTAACAGATGATGGTCGTGATTGCTTTATGTATCATGCATCCAGTATCGGTCACGCCAGCGGCCAAGAAGTAAAAACAGATATCAGTTGGCATGGCGAACGTGCAGCCCACTTTATCAGCAACAGTATGTCCCAGGGGGCTGCA
>CAYIZJ010000034.1:4016-4307 GCA_964368045.1 uncultured Muribaculaceae bacterium | reverse complement strand
TGATTGATACAGATGGTATTGTTCGTATCAAATGTCTTGAAACTGCTTAAAGCTTTTAACAACATAACAAAAAGGAAGAGGTATGGCTTTTCAAAATAAAAATTTATCCGTTATTGCATATGCAAATGGTTTTACTTTGTGGCATTATTCTGCGAACGAAACATTGGCGACAATTGCGGCAAATGGATATTTCAATAGTGTTAAAACGCTGATGAATATCGGCGATATTATTATCATCAATTCATCAGACAACACAGGAATTAGAAAAATAAATATCACATCCAGCAATGT
>CAYIZJ010000034.1:0-4006 GCA_964368045.1 uncultured Muribaculaceae bacterium | reverse complement strand
TACAGTTGCTGCACTGGGATAGTTTTATAATTACTGTTTACCAAAAAAGCTTAAAGAATTTGTCTTTAAGCTTTTTTATTTCAAAGGATTTTTTATGTATACAAAAATAGACTTGTGCAGTTCGGCTTTGTTAAAGCTGGGCGAAGCACCAATATTATCTTTTAATGATAATAACGCCAGTGCCAAGTTGGCGAATACTTTATACGATACGGTAATTGAAAGCTTGTTGGTTTTACATCCGTGGCGATTTGCAATAAAAAGAATGAATTTAATTAAAAATGATGTAGGTGAATTTCAAATCCCCAGCGACGTTTTAAGGGTTGTCAAAACAAATGGAGAAGTAATTGGTGATAAAATAATTTCAAAACATCCCGAAATTTCAATCGATGCAATTGTTCGTACCGAAGTTGAATATTTCCCAAGTCATTTTATATCTGTTGCAGCGATAAAGCTGGCGATGGAATTTTGTATTCCTTTGTTGGGGGATCAAAATATTTTCAAAATGCTGGTTGCTTTGTACGAATCAGAACTGCGTGCGGCGAAATTTATCGACAGTACTTTATCGGTTAATAATGACATAAATGAATTTTCTTTGATAAATGCACGATTTTAATAAATAAACAAAAGGATAAAAAATGGGAAAATTTCTTTTTACCCAAAATTCGTTTGAAAAAGGCGAAATATCACCGGAATTCTTTTCCCGAGAAAATGTCCAAGGTTTATCAAAAATGGAAAATATGGACGTTTTGGCGGGCGGTGGATTAACACGCAGAAAAGCTTTGAAATTTGTTGCGGAAATTGAAAACGATGCGAAATTGATTACGTTTGTCGTTGCAGAAAATGAAAATTATATTTTGGCGTTAAGCGATAAAAGAATCCAAATTTACAAAGATGGAATTTTCGTCCAAGGATTGATTACTTTGTGGAATCAAAACGATTTGAAAAAATTGCAATATGCACAAAGATTTGATTCTATTATTTTTGTTCATCCCGATTTTCCACCGCAACAAATTCAAAAAAACGAAGGCGTTTTTAATATATCCGAATTTGGATTCCAAACAACGGATGATTTAAATATTCAAATGCCTTTTATGAAATTCGATGATACAGACGAAATAAAAATCACGGTGACTTCATATTCTGAATCCGGAAACAGTTCGGTAAAATTAACAACTAATAAAGATTTTTGGAAACCGCAAAATGTTATGAACCGATTATTTTTAATCGATAAACAATGGGTTGTCCAAGAATTCATAGATTCAAAAAATGTAATCGCAATTTGTAATGGGACTTATACTTTGCCAACCGAACCTGTGTCCGAATGGTATGAAGCCGCATTCAGTGACGTACGTGGATATCCGGTCAGTATAACCTTTCATCAGGACAGGTTGGTGTTCGGTGGATCGAAATCATGGCCCAGCGGTATTTGGATGTCAACAGTCGGTAATCACAAAAGCTTTGACGTTGGCACAGGATTGGATGACGAGGCAATATTTATAACGCTTGTATCAGAACAAAGACAAGAAATCGCAACAATAGTCAGCAGCGATAATTTACAAATTTTAACATCCGTTGGCGAATGGGCGATTTCGAATAAGCCGCTGACCCCAAGCTCCGTTGATATAAAACAGCATACGTCCGTCGGCAGCATAACAAATAAATATTTACCACCACAACAAATTTCAGCTCGCACAGTTTTTATCGCAGGAAATGAAAAAGATATTCGTGAATTGTCTTTGGATGATTTGGCCGAAACATATAATGCGAATGATTTATGCGCTTTGTCCAAGCATTTGATGAACAATCCAATTGACGTTGCATACAATGACAAAGAAGGCAAATTATTCGTCGTTTTGGAAAATGGTGATATGGCTGTGTTAAATAAAAATCCAGTGTTTGGAATTTCTGCATGGGGGATATATAAAACACAAGGTAAATTTAAATCTGTTGCTGTTGTTGATGAACAAACATACGTTTCAGTAAATCGTGAATCAAAAACAAATTTGGAAAAATTTAACGACGATGAAATGATTGATGCGGGCAAATATGGGTTTTCATATTCTGCATCCGGTTTACCATTTCTAAGCGGTAAACATCCTGTGAATAAAATCCGCACCAGAAAACTATCCGCCCGATTGTTAAACACAAAATCATTGTTTTTAAATGATAACAGAATAATTTTACCAAATGAAATATATGAAGAAAACAACAAAGGTTTTTCAGGGGACGTATCAATAAATTTATTGGGAACGTGTTATGACACTATGACACCTATATGGAAAATCAGTGGTTCGGATGCTTTGCCGGCAACCGTTTTATCAATAACCGTTAATGGTTGGTATCAAATTTAAATAATTTAAAAAAGGAGATTAAAATGGGACAAATTGTATCAGATGTTACATCCGTTTTGGATAACAGAAACGAAAAAAAAGAAGCGACAAAACAAAAAAATCAAATAATTGAACAAATTCAAAAAGATGAAATAGAAAAAGTTAATTTGGTTAATAAAGTTCTTGCTACACAACGGGCAAAAAGTGGTGCATCAGGCGTTGCGTCAAATAGTTTAACCAGCGAGGCCGTTTTGGAAAGATTACGTGAAGAAACAGAAAAACCATTTGATGATAAAAAGCAATCGAATTTGGAAAAAATAAAAAATATAAAAACATCAAAGACTAATCTTTTGGGGTCTTTGTTGTCCAGAATAGACGAATTGTTGGGGTAATAAAATGTATAAAATTTCTTATGATGGGGATGATGTAACATTGAATTTTGTTTTTGCTTTTCCTTTTTTTAATGATGCGGACGTCAAAGTCGCAATCAATGAAAAAATATTAAGCACAGATGAATACAGTGTTATTGCAAACCAATATTTGGATGGCGGCGAAATTTTGTTGAACCATCCACCAAAATCCGGTGATAAAATCGATATATTCCGACAAATTGAATTGATTCGTACGATTGATTATCAACCAATTGCAAAAATCAATCCGCAAAATTTAAATGCAGATTTTAATTTTTTATTGGAAGCTTTCAAAGATTTAAAAGAAATCGATATTGATTTAATCGAATGGAAAAATATCCATCAAAATACAGTTCAATTTTTGGAATACACAAATTCATTGGTTCTGGACGGCTTGACCGGAGGGGGCGTTTTGGGATTGTATAATAATCTTTTAAGCGTTTTGGATAATGCTTTGCCAAAATTGATAAATGATTATGGATATATTACAGATGTTGCACCAAATGAAAACAAAGACGATTACGGAATTTTATAATTTTATCGATGAATGGAATGAAATATTAAATTTTGAAACACCAAATCATCATAAACAAATCATAGAATTTTTGGCGGATGTTTTACATAATCCGCCCCATCGTGGGTTGTTGCAGGCTTTCCGGCATTCAGGAAAGTCCTGTGTTTTGGGAATTTTTGCAGCATGTTGTTTGTATTTGCGACCAGAAACCAGAATTTTAATTTTATCCGCAGAAACAAAGTTGTCTTCACGGATGGTGTCGCATATAAAGCACATTTTGGAAAACCACCCAAAGTGCAAAGATATGCTGCCGGCGGTTAAAAAAGAATGGGGTAGTCATAAAATAACAATCAGTCGACCAATTGGAATTCGTGAACCGTCCGTTGTATGTCAGGGAATTCACGGAAACATAACAGGAATGCGTGCGGATTTGATAATCTGTGATGATGTCGAAGTTCCAAATACCAGTAACACGAATCAAAAAAGAGAAAGGTTACGGGAAAGATTACGAGAATTAGATTTTATTTTATCCCCGAATGGTACAATGATTTATATCGGGACACCGCATACGGCCGACACAATATACAAAGTTGGTGATTAAAAAAAGCCCCAGTTTATATGGGGCTTTGATTTTAAATGGTACCAATGTACAGTCTTAATTTATTCAATAATTCTTTGCCTGTGTCACCAAACATTGGAAGATATGTTTCGTATTCTGGTAATTCGGCCTGAATTTGGGCACGGTTTTTTTA
>CAYIZJ010000033.1:1125-9170 GCA_964368045.1 uncultured Muribaculaceae bacterium | reverse complement strand
AGAGCTTTGATTTATTTTTAACGATTATTTTATACTTTCTTCGCCTGTTTTTTGGTCGATACCAACCATTGTCATTCTGGTTTTGCCACGTTTGTCGGCACCCAAATATTTAACGAATACTTTATCGCCTTCTTTTAATTTCGCATCAGCGATATTTTCCATGCGTTCGCCTGTAATTTCTGAAATATGAACCAAAGATTCAAATCCTTTCATAATTTTAACAAACAAACCAAAGTCTTTTACGCCGCTGACCGCACCTTCATAAATTTGACCGATTTCTGGTTCTGCGACAATTTCTTTGATTCTGGAAATTGCATCATCTGCTTGATCTTTGGACGTAGCCATAATTTTTACAGTTCCGTCATCCGACAAATCGATAATAGTATTTGTTTCACGGGTCAAAGCTTGGATAACACATCCACCTTTACCGATTACTTCACGGATTTTATCTGGATGTATTTTCATTTCATAGGCCTGTGGTGCAAATTCCGAAACAGATTTTCTTGGGGCTGAAATCGCTTTGTTCATTTTGCCCAAGATATGTAATCTTCCGTCTTTTGCCTGACGCAATGCTTGTTCCATAATTTCAAAAGTAATAGATGTGATTTTGATATCCATTTGCAATGCAGTAATACCAGATTCTGTACCTGTTACTTTGAAATCCATATCCCCAAGATGATCTTCATCACCCAAGATATCTGTCAAAACAGCATAATCATCGCCTTCTTTGATAAGTCCCATAGCAATACCAGCAACAGCGGATTTCATAGGAACGCCACCGTCCAACATAGCCAAGCAACCACCACAAGTTGTCGCCATAGATGAAGAACCATTAGATTCCAAAACATCCGATACAACACGAACAACATAGTCAAATTCAGAGCGAGCAGGCATCATAGGATTCAACGCACGATAAGCCAAGTTACCATGACCAATTTCACGACGTCCTGGGGCACGCATTGGTTTTGCTTCGCCAACAGAGTATCCAGGGAAGTTATAGTTCAAAAACCAATCTTGTTCAGTTCCGCCATCCATTGTTTCAATAGGTAATGCGTCTTTGCCGCCACCCAAAGTCAATGTAACCAAAGCCTGAGTTTCACCACGGGTGAATAAAGCAGAACCATGTGTGCGAGGTAAAACACCCAATTCAATTTCAATTGGACGAACAGTTTTGTTATCACGACCATCGATACGTGGTTTTCCTGCCAAGATATTATTTCTCATAATTTTTCCGACAAGGTGGTCCACAATTTCAGCTGCCCAAGAATTCAATGAAGATTCGGACACTGTCGATTCTGGGAACAATTCAGGAATTCTGGATTTTGCCGCATCGTTAATTTCAGACAAAGTTGCCAATCTTTCCATTTTTTCTTTGATAGCCAAAGCAGATTCAATCTGTGGTGCAAATTGTTCGAAATCAGATTGCATTGTTTTATATTCATTTGATAATTCAGCAACATCCCAAATGTCTTTACCTGTTTGTTCTTTTAATTGGTTAATCAATTTAATAACGTCTTGTTGTGCATCGAAACCGAATTTAACGCCGCCC
The DNA here is from genome assembly GCA_964368045.1 of uncultured Muribaculaceae bacterium. Lineage (GTDB taxonomy): Bacteria > Pseudomonadota > Alphaproteobacteria > Rs-D84 > Rs-D84 > CAUTNA01. The sequence goes on along the minus strand of CAYIZJ010000033.1, from coordinate 7,621 downwards.
AATACAGTTGCTTCGTCCAAGTTGCCGATTTCAGATTCAACCATCATAACGCCTTCGTTTGTTGCAGCAACAACCAAATCCATTTCAGATTCGATTAAAACTTCTTTTGAAGGGTTCAAAACATATTTACCATCGACATATCCAACACGAGCCGCACCAATCGGTCCCAAATAAGGAACACCCGATATAGCCAAAGCAGCAGATGAAGCAATCATAGCCAAAATATCTGGCTGATTTTTTTTATCATAAGAAAATACTTGTGCTATAACTTGTACTTTGTTTTTGAATGTTTCTGGGAACAAAGGACGAATTGGTCTGTCGATTAAACGAGCAGTCAAAGTTTCCGCAGTCGAAGAACGACCTTCACGGCGATCACGGGACCCTGGAATACGACCAGCTGATGCATATTTTTCTTGGTAATCAACGGTCAATGGGAAAAAGTCTTGTCCTTCGACAGCATTTTTTTCACCAACAACAGTTGCCAATACCATGGTGCCACCCAATGACGCCATAACAGAACCATTTGCTTGTTTTGCAAAACGACCTGTTTCCAAACGCAAAGTTTCGCCACCATAATTCATTTCAACAACAACAGGATTGTTTAAAACACCACCATTGTTATTATCTTTTTTATTAAATAAACCAAATACCATAGTTTATCTCCTTTTTTTGTTAAGTTAAATTATAACACGGGGAGAAAAATCATTCATCTTTATATTCCGATTAAAAAGACAAAGAAGAATAATTGCTTCCCGCATCAGTTTTATATTATATTACATTTTTTTCAATTTGCAAATTTATTAGTAATAATATTAACCGCATAAAAAAACCGGCGGATTGCCGGTTTATATTATTTACGTAGACCCAATTTTTTAATCAAATCTTCGTATGCAGCAACATCATTTTTCTTGATATATGCCAATAATTTTTTACGACGGTTAACCATCATAATCAAACCACGTTTTGAATGATTGTCTTTGTGATTCGATTTCATGTGTTCTGTTAAATTACGGATACGTTCTGTCAAAACAGCAACTTGTGCAGCAGAAGAACCACCGTTGTCTTTATCAGTTGTTTTAAAAGCTGAAATCAATTCAGTTTTTTTTGCTTTTTCTATGGACATTGTATTTCCTTTTGTTTTTATACAATTGTTTTTTTAGGCTTTAAAAATTCGCCATCATAATTTCCAATTCCTATAAATTGCGAACTGCAAAATACACGAACCAGACCTGACGACATATTTTTGGCCGTTTTGACAAAGCCACCCGATTTATAAAAACCACAGTCTTTGTCGTCTAGATTAAAAACCGGAATGTCCCCCAGCCCATAATCTGTTGATTTCAAATATTCTTTGAAACAGTCCCCATTATTATACAGATTTTCCAAAAAATCAAGTTTTACAGCATCTTTTATATCCAACCCATTTGTTTTGGTGCGATATATTTTAGTAACAGTTCCATAAGTCCCGCAGATTTCAGCGATATCCCGCCCAATGCTGCGAACGTATGTGCCGGTTGAACAAAGTGTTCGAAAATGCCATAAATTATCTGTTTTACCCAAAAATTCCAGTTCAAAAATTTCAATTGTTCGTGGTTTTATTTCAAATTCAACCCCACGACGTGCCAAATCATAAGCCCGCCGACCCGCAATATGAACAGCTGAATATTTCGGCGGCACCTGTGATATTTTACCCGTTAATTTTTTTATTGCTGATATAACGTCGCTTTCATTTGGAATAACGTCGTTTTGTTTTGTAATTTCGCCCTTTGCATCCAGCGTATCCGTTTCAAAGCCGAATTGAACATCGAAATAATATTCTTTTTTTTCATCCCCCGGCCAAAATGAAATCATCTTGGTCGCTGTACCCAAACCAATTGGCAACAAACCAGATGCCATCGGATCCAATGTTCCGATATGACCAAAAGTTTTTGCACCAAATATTTTGGCACATATTGCACCCGCTTTTCTGGAACTGCAATTTTCCGGTTTATGTACGATTACCCATCCATTCATAGTTTTATCCAAATAAATTTAATTGTGATTTTTTATTATCGCTTGCAACCTTTGTGTCCGTCCGCACACCTTTTTCCACAACAATCGCATTTTCAACGACTTTTGCCTTTACGGGCTGTTTTACCGGTTGATTTGAAGTTTTTGATTCCAAATCATTCAATATTTTTTGTGCCGATGACACAACCTTTTCTGGCATCCCCGCCATCTTTGCAACATGAATTCCGTATGATCGATTTGCAACACCCGATATTATTTTATGCATAAATATAATTTCATTATTATGTTCACGAACATCAATTGTTAAACATTGAACATTATTTAATTTGCCATCATTCACCAATTTGGTTAATTCGTGATAATGCGTCGCAAACAAAGTCCGTGGATTGATTTCGTCCAAATATTCCAAAACCGATTGTGCAATTGCCATACCATCCCATGTTGCTGTTCCACGACCTATTTCATCGAATATGATAAAAGACTGACTGGTCGCACGATTTAATATGTTGGCTGTTTCAACCATTTCAATCATAAAAGTCGATTGACCTGCGGCCAAATTATCGGATGCCCCAACACGGGAAAACAATTGATCGCATATTCCGATTTTTGCCGAAACGGCTGGCACAAAAGATCCCAAATGGCTTAACACAATCAACAAAGCATTTTGTCGCAAATAAGTCGATTTACCCGCCATATTCGGCCCCGTCAACAGGGCTGTTTTTTTCGAATTCAATTCACAATCATTTTTAACAAATGTATTTCCTGATTTTTTCAACACATATTCAATCACAGGGTGACGGCCACCAACAATTTCCATAACAATATCATTTGTGATATCAGGACGAACCCAAGAATATTCATCAGCCACGATCGCCAGTGCGGCCCACACATCTGCTTCGGCAAATAAATCAGCACATTTCATTAAATCTTCGGAAACAAGCTGGATATCGTTTATTAAGTCTTTGATTATTTCATCTTCGATTGCTTTTACTTTTTCGGCGGCACTTCTGACTTCGTTATCCAAATCGATCAATTGGCTGGTTGTAAAACGCATATTACCCGCCATAGTTTGTCGATGAATAAATCCAGCGGTCGGTGACATCAAAGATTCCGCACGGGCACTTGGCACTTCGATAAAATAACCCAAAATATTATTATATTTTATTTTCAAAGTCGAAACACCGGTATTTTCGGCATATTCGCTTTGTAATTTTGCGATTGTATTTCTGGCACCATTTGCCAATTCTTTCATATTATCCAACCCGACATCGAACCCTGTTTTGATTATATCGCCATCCCTGAAAAACGTAGGCAAAGCGTCAGATAACGCAGATTTTAATTTAAAACCCAATTCATAATATTCTTTTAATTCGCCAAAACGTGCGGATAATTTAGAATCCAGTCTTGCACCTATTGTTTTAAAATGTCCGATTGAATTTATAAAATCACAAACACTTCGTAAATCTTTTGGTGTTCCACGGTTTGACAACAATCTGGAAAGACTGCGACCGACATCGGGAATATTTGCCAAATTACCGGTCAATTCGTGCAAAACATCCGTATTTATTATCAAATGGCCGATGTGTTCCTGTCTTTGTTTAATTTCATCTATATCAGCGGACAGGGACCGTAAATAAGAATGTAATTTTCGTCCCCCAGCGGATGTTTGTGTACGATCCAAAATATCGACTAAACATTTTCCGCCATCGTTTATAGCACTGTCGATTTCCAGACTTTTCCATGTCGCACTGTCGATTAACAACTGTTTACCCGATTTAAAATTATACGGGGTTTGAAAAGTAATATTAGCCCCCCGTTGAGTATTAAATAAATATCCCGCCAGTAAAGCGACTGAATTTTCTTCGAACGAAGGATTCAAAGACCCTGCACTTTTAATCCAATCGGCAGTTTGACCAAATATTTTTGATATGATTTGTTTGCAATCTTCACGATAATACAATCTTTCATAAACAGGTGTTGTTTTAAACATCTGTCTGATTTTTAAAACTGTTTCATTTTCAGCCGCTTTTTCTGGATATATAATTTCGGCTGGATTTATTCGTGCCAAATCATCGATAACGCAATCGGATTGTCCCACAAAAAATTCGCCTGTTGAAATATCGCATCCTGCAACATCAAAAACACCGGTATTTTGCTTTTCAACAACTGCCACCAAAAAGTTTGATTTTTTCGGGCTTAATAAATTATCGTCATTTATTGTCCCCGGGGTTAAAACACGAACAACACTTCGTTCCAGATTTTTTCGACCAGCGGCCTTGGCCTGAGCCGGAGTTTCCATTTGTTCAACCAGCGCAATAGAATATCCGCTGCGAACCAATCGTCCAAAATAATTTTCAGCAGCATGCCACGGCAAACCGCACATTGGAATATCATTGCCGTTTTCATCCAGCCCCCGTTTGGTTAAAACAATCCCCAAACATTTGCTGACGATTTTGGCATCTTCGAAAAAGACTTCGTAAAAATCGCCCAAACGAAACAACAACAAAGACCCAGGGTTTTCGGCCTTGATATCGACATATTGTTGCATAACTGGTGTTAATTTATTTCCGCTCACTTTTATCTATCCTTAAAAAAACTATACTTATTCGCCCATGATGTTTGAAATTTTCAATTCAGCATCTTTTAAAACCTGTTCACAATAAGCCTTTAATTTAGTTCCCTGTTCATATGCAGCAACAGAATCCGCCAGACTTAATTCGCCTGATTCCATTTTTTTTACGATTTCTAATAATTGTTTGTATGCTTCTTCGAAAGAAAGAGTTGTAGAATCCATTTTTTATCCTTTGTATTTTATACCGCAACAATACCGCAGATTGGATATAAAATCAAATATAAATGACACAAAGTATTGAAAATTTTTTAATTTTTTTTTATAATAACAAAAGAACAAATATAAGGATATATAATGTCAAAAATTAAACGCAATGTTGTTTGTATGAAATGGGGAACGAAATTTGGCCCCCAATATGTAAACCGTCTTTTTAATATGGTTAAAAAGAATTTAACGCTGGAACATCGCTTTATTTGCTTTACCGATGATGCAAACGGACTGGAAAAAGGTATCGAAGTTATGCCATTGCCACCTGTTAAATTTGAAAAAGGTGCCGAACGTGGCTGGAATAAACTGGGTATACTATCGGACAAGCTGGGCGATTTACAGGGTCAGGGTTTATTTTTAGATTTGGACATTATTATATTAAAAAACATTGATGATTTTTTCAAAGTCCCAGGCGAATTTTTAATTATCAAAGATTGGGATTTTAACAATTATATTGGAAATTCTTCGGTATTTCGTTTTGACATTGGTCGTCATAATGACATTTTGGAAAATTTCGAGAAAAACAGCACATCAATTCGTGAACAAGTTCGAAATGAACAAGCATATTTATCATTGGCAATCAAAGAAAAAAATATGTTGAAATACTGGGATTCATCATGGTGTGTCAGTTTTAAACGTCATTGTTTAAAACCGTTCCCTATAAACTATTTCAAAAGCCCACAATTACCAAAAGGTGCAAAGATTTTGATTTTCCACGGACATCCACATCCAGAAGAAGCATATCGTGGATACACCGGCAAATTCGGACTTCGTCGTGTTAAACCGACATTGTGGTTGGAAGATTACTGGAAAGTTTAACCAATTAAAAAACATATAAAAAAAAGCCGTTTTAACCGGCTTTTTTTCTTAATACATAGTTTGCAATATATGGCGGCTTTTATCCAAATCGGATAACATTTTACCCGAACCGTTAACCACACATGCAAGCGGATTATCAACCAAGAACACAGGCAATCCTGTTGCATCACGAATTGCGATATCCAATCCACGCAACAATGCACCACCACCCGTCATAGCAATACCATAATCAACGATGTCCGCAGATAATTCAGGCGGTGTTGATTCCAAAGCCTGACGAACTGTATCGATAATTTTATAAACTGTGTTTTTCAAAGCTTCAACAATCTGAGATTCAGTTATAACAACTTCCCTTGGGGTACCTGTTGCGACATCTCGCCCCTTTACTTTTACACTTAATTCTTTTTCTTTGTCTTTTGGCGGTACAGCAGTTCCGATTTTTTTCTTGATTTCTTCGGCTGTGTTTTCACCGATCAAAAGATTTTTTGAACGACGGGCAAAATCAATAATATCCAAATCCATTTGGTCACCAGCAACACGAACCGCATTAGAATAAACAATTCCACCCAAAGACATAACAGCGACTTCGGTTGTACCACCACCGATATCCAAAACCATCGAACCGACCGGTTTATCAACAGGCAATCCAGCACCCACAGCGGCGGCCGTTGATTCTTCGACGATATATACTTTTCTGGCACCAGCAGCGTCGGCGGCTTCTTGGATAGCACGACGTTCCACCTGGGTTGCACATGATGGCACACAAATAATAATTAACGGTGCAGTCATCAAAGTTCTGCTGTGAACTTTACGAATAAAATATTTAAT
>CAYIZJ010000033.1:0-1115 GCA_964368045.1 uncultured Muribaculaceae bacterium | reverse complement strand
TTCTTCGGTTACTTCAAAGTCTGCAATAACACCATCACGCAATGGACGTACCGCAGAAATTGTTCCAGGTGTACGACCGAACATTTTTTTTGCCTCGGCACCAACCGCCAAAACTTCTTTGCGACCCAGCAGTCTGTTTTCAGCGATCGCAACAACTGATGGTTCATTTAACACAACGCCCTGACCTTTTACATAAATCAAAGTATTCGCTGTACCCAAATCAATCGCCATATCCGCTGAAAAGAATTTTAATAACCAATTATACATATTTGCCCCCAATTGCAGTTTAAAAACGTTTTTTTGCACTATAAAACTTGTCGGACAAAAAAGCAAGTGTTTAAACAAAAATTTATTATTTTTCTTGGATTTTGGATATTTTATGTTATTATCGTCAATATGCTAGACACAATAAAAAAACACAAAGACTTCAAAGCACATCAAAACGCTCCATACATTTTGGATGTATTTTTTATTGCAAAAACAGATAAAGCGGTTAAACACCCAATCGGCCGATACGGATTGATTGTTACAAAAAAAACTTTTAAATCGGCTGTTGATCGCAATCGTGCAAAAAGACTGCTGCGGGTTTGGTTTCGTGCAAATCTGTCCGAAATTAAAACGGACCAAGATTACATATTCATTGCCCGAAAATCTATTTTAACGGCCGATTTTGAAACGGGCCTAAATAATATGTGCAAATGCATCCGCAAGCTGAACAAAAATGCGGCAATAAAATTAAAAAAATCGAATGCTTAAAAAAATTGCACTTTTTCTAATACACATATACCAAATGCTTATATCGCCATTTACCGGCGGCCGTGCGGTTTGCCGGTTTACCCCAACGTGCAGCGAATACACCAAACAAGCGATTGAAAAATATGGATTTTTCAAAGGTTTTTGGATGGGTCTTCGTCGTATTGCACGTTGCAACCCGCTTGGTGGATATGGGTTTGATCCGGTCCCGTAACTGATTCTTGACTTATTAAATAGTTATGCTAGAATTAAGCCTGCAATTTAAAAAACATCAAATTGCATCAGTTAACTTAAAAAAGGGATATACAATGTCTTTTCGTTCAACCGTTGAATCCATGTCAAAAATGATGGCCGAAATGGGA
>CAYIZJ010000032.1:0-9192 GCA_964368045.1 uncultured Muribaculaceae bacterium | reverse complement strand
ATGGCGGTTTTATTTATTTTTTTGCACGTTTCAAATTTGGAACTTTGCCATATTTGTTTTTCTTTGGCGTTGATGCAGTCAGGAACAAGAAGAAACTTCCCAATGACAAAACATTATATACAATAGTATATGTCATTCCAAAAGCCACCCCAAGATCCGCCATTACATTTGAAAACAATTCCACCGCAAAAATCAATATCACAAAAATCGGATGCAATCCAATATCACGCATTCTGCGAACAGACAAAGTAAAGAACAACAATGTCAAAACACCTATCAAAGTATTAGAGGTAAGAACAGGATGAGTTGGTCCCAAAACAAATGCCGCAATTATTCCCAAAAATAAAATAATCAAAACGAAGAATAACAAACCCCACCAATATTCGGACAAAGACGAACGAGATTTATAATCAAACATTTTTGTAAAAATCATTTTTACCGCTGCACCAAAAGAAACCATTTTTTGTTCTTTTTTGGCAGCTTTTAATAATTTTTTCGTTTTTTTAACAGATGTTACATTATACACTATTAAACATAGCAATATAGTCATTCCAAATAAAATCATTTTTTATCCTTTTTGTTTTATGATTAAAATTATAAACATAACAAACAATACTTATCAAGGATTATTTTCGCACCCCACGTGCCAATCTGTCATTTATCGCCAGCCCCAACCCAACATTTGGAATTGGTGCGATTGCAATTTTTTTATACCGTTTATCTGCATCCCCTATTCGCATATACGCAAATAAATTTGTTGCCGCCTGTGATAAATCACCCATTTCGGATAAATTCAAATCACATACCATATCGCCAAAGCCGATAAAAAATTCGTCTTCGTTTTTTTGCGTTACATTTATTCGCAAATCTTTTGCTGGTGCATAATGTTTTAACATTTGCCCTGGGGATTTTGGTGCAGAAGAATTTGTTTTGGCTATCTTTATTTTATATCCTAAAAAATCTTCTATTTCTTCGACCGCCAAACCGCCGGGGCGAAGCAAATAAATATCATCCCCCGTTAAATCCAAAATCGTTGATTCCAAACCAACATCGCAATTACCGCCATCCAATATAATGTCCACCCTGTCCCCCAGACTGTCAAAAACATGGGTTGCGGTCGTTGGGCTGATGGTTGTTGATATATTCGCCGAGGGCGCAACAATCGGCACACCGGCCGCAGATATCAAAGCCAGTGCAACCGGATGATTTGGCATTCGAACGGACACCGAATTTAATCCGGCACAAGCCAAATCCAGCTTTTCGTTTATTCGTGGCAATACAAATGTCAAAGGCCCTGGCCAAAACTTATTCGCCAAAGCATAAAATCGTTCATCCACCCGTGCGATATCGCAAACCATATCCGTATTTGATACATGTGATATAAGCGGGTTAAAATTCGGGCGATTTTTTGCCGTGTATATTTTTGCAACAGCCGCACTGTCAAAAGCATTCGCCCCCAATCCATAAACTGTTTCAGTTGGCATACCAACCAATCCGCCCGATTTAATTATATTTGCGGCGATTTCAATATTTTCAATTGATGGTTGTACTATATTCATAAATTTATACAGGCAATGCAGTTTTACGACCCAGCATAACGTCCGACACAGAATCCAAAACAGACGCCGCCATTGAACGTGCGGTTTCAACACCGGATAATACGGCGGCTTCCAGTGTTGCTGTATTTTCCATTAAATCATTATAAACCAATCGTTTGTCTTTTAAAAATTCGTTCAATTTTTCAAACAGCATTGTTTTTGCGGTACCATATCCCATCCCCCCATTCAAAAACATTTGGCGAAATTCTTCGGTTTCTGATTCGGTTGCAAAATGTCGATACAATGCAAAGATTGTGGATTCATCCGGATTTTTTGATTCATCTGGTGTTTTACTATCTGTGATAATTCTCATCACCATTTTTTTCAACTCATCTTCTGGTGCAAAAATCGGAATTTGATTATTGTAACTTTTGCTCATTTTACGGCCATCCAACCCCGGAATCAATCCTGCATCTGGTTTAATATACACATCCGGCAATTTTAAAACATCCGTCCCGTACAAAGAATTAAAAGACCCCGCAATATCACGTGCAAATTCAACATGTTGTTTTTGATCACGACCAACTGGCACAATATCCGAACCATATAATAAAATGTCCGAGGCCATTAAAATCGGATAAGTATATAATCCCATATTAACACCTGCGTCTGGTTCCTGACCGGCTTGGACATTTTTTGCAACTTTATCCTTGTACGAATGAGCCCTGTTCATTAACCCTTTGGATGTAACCCCCATCAACATAGTTGTTAATTGTGATATTTCTGGGACGTCGGATTGTCTGAAAAACACGACTTTGTTCGGATCCAATCCCAACGCCATCAGCGTTGCAATCATCTCGTACGTATAACGTTTCATTTTATCCGCACCGTTAACAGTGTTCAAAGCATGCAAATCCGCCACAAAGACAATTACTTTGTTATTTGAATTATTCATTTTTGCAATTTCCAAAACAGGTTTAATAGCCCCGATATAATTCCCCAAATGCGGTGTTCCGGTTGGTTTTAATCCTGTTAAGATAATTTTATTTTCAAACATATTTTTCCTACTTTATTTTTCCCAAGATAAAATTCTGATTTCTCATAGTTGTTTTTTTATATTTATAGTACGCCCAGGCGGTTGTATAATTTTTGAATTCTTTGTCTTTAATTTTTCCAAATTCGGATTCTGCATCAAAATACTTTACAGAAACAACCCAATTATTCAACCCGCTTTCTGGCCTGTATACTTTTATAATTCTTTTTACCGCCATTATAATCCCTTCGGTTTATAAATTATGATATCAAAGTTTTTTCAGCAATGCAATTATTTTTAAAATCCTTGTGCGTAAAAAAGACTTTATTTTTTAATTTCTTTTGTTATATACTGATAATATAACATACAAAGAGAGGACAAACTATGTTTCAACAAACCAAAGATCAAATAAAAAAATTCATTAAAAAGCTTAGTGCCGGTGCAGTTGTGTTAACTGTTATTTTGGCATCGGGCTTTATGCTGGGCGGCTTTTTTATCGGCAACGGCGTATATCAATCTTTTACCACACGAACAGTGACCGTCAAAGGTTTATCCGAAAAAGACGTAATGGCAGATACAGCGATTTGGAATATCAAAATCAGCCGTGTTGGTGATAATTTGGGAACAATCCAAAAAGGCATCGACCAAGACATTGACAATATCAAAACATTCCTTAGAAACGAAGGCTTTGTTGATGCTGAAATCAAAAACAGCCGTGTTCAGGTTCGTGATAAATTCGCCGGATATTCGGTTGCCGAAATCAGACAAAACCAAGGTCAGGCAGGAAACCGTTATGTTATTGAAACGGGTGTAATCGTTCGCAGCCACAATGTAAATATGGTTGATTCCGTTTCCCGTAAAACAGGTGAATTGATTAAAAAAGGCATCACAGTTACCGAAGATTACCAAGGCCCAACATATATGTTCAACGGATTGAACGATATTAAAATCACAATGATAAAAGAAGCCACCAAAAACGCAACCGAAGCGGGTGAACAATTCGCAAAAGACGCTGGTGCAAAATTGGGCAAAATAAAATCCGCAAACCAAGGTGTGTTTTCTGTAACCGCCCGTGATCCAATTGATGCTTGGTCTAACAATGAAAAGCAAGCAATCGATAAAAAAGTTCGTGTTGTATCAACAATTACTTTTTACTTGCGATAATCAAATAAAATCAAAGCCCCGAAATATCGGGGCTTTTTTTTTACAAATATATATACTTAATTATTCACCTGATTTACCGAATACAGCCATACAAATATGTAATACCGCAGCCAAACCAACAGCACTGTAAACAATTGCTGTTAAAATGCTTTGTGGACCAAAAATCCATGTGACCAAATTGAATCCAAAGAATCCAATCAAACCCCAGTTCAAAGCACCGATAATCATCAGTGGTATAAATAAATATTTATTTAACTCTTGCATATTTTGCTCCTTTTTTTGTGTTAAAATAAACTTAGATACATTATACCCTTTTAACCCATAATTTTCCGCAGGTATATATTCATATCAAACACATAAAAACACACCCCAGTTTTCTGGGGTGTGTATATGACCTTTTGATTTAATTAAAATACCCATTTAAGTCCGATTTGTCCGCCAATTCCTTCACGTTCCGACGTTGTTGCATTTATCTGGGCATAACCAGAAAAACTATCCGACATTAAAACATCAAACCCAACAGATGCCTTGGCATAATTACCAATAGTTAACATCGGCAACAATATATCATTTGCTGTAACATCGCCTTCGACTGTAACATTCCAATTATATCCAACAATTGCGTATGGTTTAAATCCGCCAACATCGTACGCCAATTTTAATTCAGGCGTCACATTAAATAAATGCATAGCATTTGATTTAATTTTCACACCTTCGACATTTGTATAATCGTCGCCCCAAACATAATGATATCCGAATTGAACACTTGGGGTCAAAGTCATACGTTCTGAATTTAATTTGAAATCATACCCTGTTTTATTCGCAACCGATACAGAAGACAAACCATATTCAGATTCACCCAGTGCTGATAATTCTTTGACAGTCGATGTCATAAAATTGGATGTCACAGCATTTGTAACAGCCCCATTATTCATAGTCATCATAACACCCGCAACAAAGCCATTTTGATCTGTTTTTACATTATCTAATTCTTGTTTTGAATCAATGTACCCGCTATAAACAGAATATAAAACATCGAAATCAAAAATATCTTTGCCCAGCATATCAACACCGACCAAACCTATAAAGCTTTGATCATCAACTGATATATCACTGGATTTCAATTTTTCTTTTCCGCCTGAAAAATGCGTCCAAGCTGATACAAAAGAATTACAACCATAACATCTTAAATCTGATAAATCGACCCGATTTGGCGATAACACTATACCTGAAACATCAATCATATCACTTAGATAACCCATTCTGGCATTTGAACCAGCCAAAGCCATTGCTGTAAATCCTGTTGCTAATTCCGGATTACTGGTCAAAGACAAAAATCCATCTGTTTGCAAATCTGTATCATCAACAGTATATTTGAAAATCGAACTTAAAACATTTTTTGCACCCGAACCTAATGTCAAAGAATTGCCCGCTGATGCAATTGCTATTTCTGTATCCGGTTTCAATGCCTGCGGATTTATGATTTTAATTCCTGCGATTTCAATGTCTTTTCCGGTTGCATTGTCAAAGAAATCAGATTCGCCCGAATCCAAATCAATATCAATCAAAGTTTCCAACGGATTGTTCAAAGTCCAATTGGTTAAATCAAATCTGTCCATCACACCATTTTGACTGTCGAAAATTCCGTTACCGTTTGATGTAAATAAACCGCCCAAGAAATTTGTGTATCCTGTATTCTCGTCACGTCCCATATTTGCACCAATTTTTAATGTACCATTTGTAAAGATTGTGGTGTCCGGCAAGTCTGACATATCGGCATTCAAAAGAACTGTTCCATCATATGAATTACCATCCGCATCATCCACCCCGATATAAAGACGACCCAAAACCATTGAATTACCAAATGATCTTGCGTTTATAGATATTGTTCCATTTTTTGCTCGCAAATATGTATTTGACCCTTGGGTTCGCAATCCAGTCGCAGAATTTTCGTCACCGATAATTGTATTGCCGTTAATTGCATAGATATTCATAGTAGCTGTGTTTGAGATTTCACGTTCATTTGCACCGATAAATACGGAATTATAGATATTCGTCGTAGCCGAATTTGTTAAAGAATAATCATTATTCACAAAAACCGAATTATAAACATTCGTTATCCCACCTGAACGAGTTAATACCGCCCCAGGTGTTGTACTAGGCTCGCTTCCTGTGTTTTCAAAATAAGAGTTGAAAACATTAAGAACCCCGGAATTAGTAATCCCCCCAAGCGGATTATTCAAGATTGCCGAATTATAAACATTCGTCGGCATTGAAAACTGAACCGCCACTTGATTAGAAACCATAAAACCATCTGGATTTGCAAGCCCATCCAAAACAACATCAAATAAATTTACACTTGAATTAAGTTGCCAGGCATCCATTAAGCTAAATTGATCACCACTTGTTATTTTATGATAATCATCCCAATTAACCGACGAATTAAATCCCCATGTTCCCGAATTCGTGTCAAACACAACCAAATCTTTGTCCGATATGTTTCCAAAAATTGTTAAATTGCCTTCGGCATATGTTTGATGATCTTCGGTTAAAACCAGATCATCTGTTAATGAAAAAGTTCTGTTACCAGCTTGGGTTAATGCGGCTTTGAACCCTTCCATACCTGTGTATGTAGCGGTTTGTGATATGCCCGTACCAATAGCATATTCATACTTTCCTTTATTTGTATAAGCATTCGAATATGATACACCCGATAAAGTCAAATTGGTCACATCTTCGTAATATAATTCATTTAATGCGTTTGCACTATCCGACAACATACGAAATGCAACGGTTGAATTATCAACGACTAATTCCGGAGTGCGAATTTTATCTATTGTCGAATTTGCCATATCAACATCCATATATAATGTAGCACCAAACATCAATCTGAATCTGTCGCCTGTATAATGTTCATCAATTTTGCCATCCGCAAAACTTAAGTATCCACCCAAAGTAGATAGGCGATTGCCCGAAACATTTCCGTCAATCATAACAATACCGTTTGTAGGTATTGTATTGAAATTTATTGTGATATTGCCATTTGAACCTGTAATATCATCTTTGATATGAACCATTCCAGCACCCTTTTTTGGGGTATTATAATCAGTAGCATCATATCCAGTGTTTATATTAATCGTATTTGTGTTATAAATCGCATTTGATATTTGTGTTGCACCACCATCGTTTGAAACATAATTACCTTGGAACAGGGTCAATCCATTGTTTGCGACCATATATAAATAATTCGAATTATAAATTGCACCACCCAATGCCGTATTGCCCGCACTGGCCACCGCACTGTTCCCCAGGAATAATCCACTTAGACCATCAAACCTTGAATCATTATAAATTGCACCACCGGATGCATCACCCCCCAAATTTAATGCGGAATTATAAGCAAACAAACCGTTCAAACTTGATAATTTTAGTCCATTATAAATTGCACCGCCGCTTTGGCCCGCTTCGTTTTGAACAAAGATTCCAAAAACATCACCAATAGTTGAAAAAAATCCTTCGTTAAAAATAGCACCACCATTTCGACCAGCGGCATTACCAATAAAAGTCCCCGACAATTTTTCAATTCCATACGAACCAGAGTCATTTGTCCCATTATAAATAGCAGCACCATCCAGATAAGTCGTGTTTCCAATAAAATCTGCAGAAATACTGCCAATTGTTCCTGAATCATTTTTAATTCCGGCCCCATTTTTTTCACTGTAATTTGCAATAAAATCACCTGTAATCGTGCCAATTGTGCCAGCATTGCGAATTCCACCCCCTTCGGCAGAACCAAAATTATATACTTTATTCCCTATAAAATTACCTTCTATTGATGAAATAGTGCCAAAATTCATGATACCAGCACCATTGTCGCCTATATTATTTATAAAGTCGCCTTTGATATTGCCCACAGTATCCGACGGAAGCACAAAAAACACACCAAAATCACCCCTGACACCCAGATTATAATAATTTCCAAAATAATCCCCAGACAAGGCACCGGTTGGTTCGACATTCATACTGGACAAAGCATTACCATCAGCATCCAAAACATCATAGTAATAATCTGAACCATCAATCGTCACAGAAAAAGGACTGCTGGAATTACCCGCAACAATCGAACTGTATAAAACATCCGATGCAGTCCCACCCGGCAAAGATGTTGGCACCGTATTTAAAATTTTATTATTAACAAATTCCCCCATATCGGTAATAGGCATTCCTTGTGCGGACGCTAATGATGTTAACAAAGCTATATTAAAACAAAAAGACTTAACTAAAATTGATTTAGCTTTCATGTACTCTCTCCTACATTTTCTCTTGGCTATATTATACACTATTTTTTATAAAAAATTTAGGAAAAAAAACAAAAATAACACCGAACCCTTTTTGGGTTCTTATCCGCTTTTCCAGCCACAATTAAAAAACCCACTTGCGTGGGTTTTTTAATTCTGGTTTCGATGCAGGGATTGTAAATTCCCGTGAACTTCGTCACGGGTCCCTTTCGTTACGCAACCGTTCAAACTTCACTTCGTTCGTTTTTACGGGCTTGCAACACCGAACCCTTTTTGGGTTCTTATCCGCTTTTCCAGCCACAATTAAAAAACCCACTTGCGTGGGTTTTTGAATTCTGGTGGAGACGCAGGGATTCGAACCCTGGACCCAATGATTAAAAGTCATTTGCTCTACCAACTGAGCTACGTCTCCAAAAGTTACACTATTTTCACAGCGAACAGGTTGTATTTTTACATAAAAAAAATCAAAATGCAAGAAAAAAATCATCTTTTTATAAAAAAGCTTATAATTACTTGAAAATTCGTCAAAAATACACTATAATTATAAGTGTAACAAAAATATTAAAGGCTAACATAAAATGGCACCAAGACCAGCACCAACAACACCATATAATATGAAAGACTTCCTTGTATTGTATTACAAGCAATTGAATTTCAATGGGATGTCTTTTGAACAGCGGGCGACCTTTAATAATTACCGCAATGAAAATGAATTCATTGGCAATATGTCGGATTGGAACGATGAACTATTAAACGCCGACGGTGCTAATTTTGATTTGCCTGATGCCAGCCTTCCTTCCTTTATCACAGACGCCGAAATCGAAAAGATTTTTTTAAGCATTCAAAAAACTTTCCAAACGATGAGTGCAAACACCCGTGATTTGGATGACGATTCGGCCAACTTTTTAAACAGATTTTTTGGTGGTGCAAACAAGCCTTTTTCCAGCCCACAGGCAAGTCCCGAGGCCGCAACCGCCATAGGTAACATCGTTACATTTTTACGCACCCACCGTGGTTTTTTTGAATCCAAGTTCAAAGACAATTCAATAACAAACGATGATCTTAGTTTCAGTGATTTAATGACCAAAATGACCAATGGTGACTATAATAACGACAGCAAGATTTTAGACAAAGTAAAACAGGTTTCAAATACATTAAA
>CAYIZJ010000031.1:0-9288 GCA_964368045.1 uncultured Muribaculaceae bacterium | reverse complement strand
ATGAAAAAATTACCAGAATTATTGGCACCGGGTGGGACTTTGGATGCGATTAAAACCGCTATATTATATGGGGGGGACGCAATTTATGCTGGATTGCCGGGGTTTTCAATGCGGGCTCGTGCGAAAATTACGGCGGAAGAAATGAAGCAAGGGATTGACTTCGCCCATTCAAAGGGAAAATCTGTTTATCTGGCTTTTAATTTATTTGCGCACGATATCGATTTCAATAATATGGACAGAGTGTCGGAAATGATTAACTATTTAAATCCAGACGCTTTGATTATTGCTGACCCTGGGGTGTTAAATTGGGTTCGTCAAAATCATCCCAGTATGCCAATTCATATTTCAACCCAAGCAAATATTTGTTCGGCACCGTCCGCAAAATTTTGGCAATCAAATGGTGCAGAATTGGTTGTGCTTGCCCGTGAGGTTTCTTTTTCAGGGTTCAAAACAATCCGTGAAAAATGCCCAGATTTAAAATTGGAAATTTTTGTTCACGGTGCAATGTGTATGTCATATTCGGGTCGTTGTTTGATGTCGAATTTTATAACTGGTCGTCCTGCAAATCGTGGTGCGTGTGCACAATTATGTCGTTGGGAATATGACGTTGTTTTGCGTGAAAAAAAACAAGGTATCGAGATGAAATTAACCGAAGACGATCGTGGTGCATATATTATGAATGCCAAAGATTTATGTTTGATGCCGGTGTTGGATAAAGTGTTGGACGCCAATCCTGATTCTTTGAAAATCGAAGGCCGCAATCGTTCCGAATATTATGTGGGCTCGGTTATAAATGCGTATCGCAAAGCTATGGATGAATATGCCAAAAATCCGGAAAATTTTGATTCCAAAAAATTTATGGATATGTTAAATGTTTTGGAAACCCGTGGGTATACGACGGCTTTTTTTGATGGTCCATTGGGTGGGGATGCACATAATTATGAATCGACCAACTCCGATTCAATGGATCATGCCGCCGGTGTAATCACAGATGTAAGTGGTGATTATTTAATTATGGAATTGCGTAATGAAATAAAGCAGGGTGATGTTATTACATTTATTCGCCCCCATGGATTGGAAAACATATCTGTTGAATTAAAGAAAATAATCAATGCAAAAAATGATGAAGAATTACCAAAGATGTCGGCGGGTCAATGTAATTCTTTGAAAATACCGATTGAATGGTTGTCGGATACAAATGGTTTTGAACCTTTGGTTTTGGCGTATAAATCGAAATAAAAAAAGGGAAAATGATTTCCCTTTTTTTTATTATTGTGTTGTCATATTTGGTATTATAACCGGATCATTGTAACTGGATAAAAATCTTTTTCCGGTACCACAATAAAACTTTTGTAATGAATCTTTGTATTCCTGTGTTGCCATAACCCAACGATTTGTGACTTCGTCTGTTGCACCCTGATATGCTGTAAATGCACCCAGTCCCGCACCCGTGCCCGCACCAACCAAAGTATTTTTTAATCGGGCTTCGTTACCCAAATCAATCAATTTACCATCTGTTGAATCCAAAGATAATGGATGAAAATGTGCAACGGTTAATGTTTCGCTGACTATCAATTCGCCGACTTTGCCATCCGCACCACGATGATACATTTGTGCATTTGGATTTTTTCCACGCCATTCATACCAATCGGTCATTTTTACACCAAATACCTTGGTATCGTCATATGCTATCATCGCAGGAATCGGGGAACCGGCCGGAATTGTTGCGGATGCCAAAGGATACCATGCCGCTTCGGTATTTGTGTCCAAAACCAAAGTTGTCCCGCTTGATTTATAACGTGTGGTTCCTGCCAATGCTTCATAATCATCATTTGACATATCGGATAATTTTTTGGAATTGCCGGAAAAAACAACATCATTTAACCGGTTTGTTTCACAGTTACTGAAATCATAAGTCTTTTCATCATTCGCACCACCTTTGCAAATCATACCGATTGAGCTGGATGGGTTATAAAATAAAGTTTCGTCGGTTGTTGCTGCACGGCTTTCTTCCAATAATCCCCACAGGCATTTTGAATTTGAACCTTTGATATCGCAATTTTCAATCCGCAAAGCCGAATTGTTCATAGCCGTCATATTGCCAACCAATCCACCAGCGGCCGCATTAACACCGGCGGATAAAATGATATCGCCACCGACCTTGCCCGCATAGGTGTTGCCCGCCATAATCGCACCGCCCGTTAAACCGCCGACCAGTGTGCCTTTGATTTTGCCTTTGTCCTTGCCCAATAAATTTGTATTACCAACGTCATTCGAACCGCCCGCATTACCGCCCAAGGCACCGATTATAACGCCAGCCGCAATTTTTAAACCAGCGTTTTGTTTTTGTTCTTCGTTCATAACAGCTGTTACGTCTTCGATTGTTGGTGCGGTGTCGGATGGAAATGTTACGTTACCCGCATCCAATGTATATGAAAAAGCCGGAAAGTCACTGATGTTACAATTTATTGTGTCGCCTGTGGCCAAATTTGCCCGTGCAAGAACAATGTCTTGGGTGCCTTTGACAGTACGTAATTCAACAACAGAAACGCAAGTTGCTTCGGTATTTTTTTTGATGCCCATTTCAGGAAAGTCCCAGTTAAATTCACCGTTCGGATATACCATAGAACAAGCATTTAATTCATCAATTCCATCCGCCGTTGAATGCGAAGACAAAAAAGCGTCACGGACTTCGGCGTCTGGGATTTCAATTGGTAATTCGGTATTTTGATTCATACCAACATATGATGGATTGTAATTAGCATTCGATTGATTACGGGCAGCATTGCTGACCCGCAAAGCCGCATCAGATGCGGTTATTGTTGCCAATATACTGGTAAAAGAAAATATCAAAATTTTTTTATTCATCTTTATACATCATCCAATTGTTTTAAATTTTAAAACTGTAATCTTAATCTGGCACCGATATCAACTGTGCCCAAGTCCCCGCTTTCTGACCAATTTGTGTAATGGAATACGGCGTCATATGGTGCGATATATTCACCGCCCGCACCGTCCGCCAACCATTCGGTTTGTGAAACGACTACGCTGCCGGAACTTTGGGCTTTGCCCATACCGCTATAACGAACGAAAAAATCAACCAGCATTCCGCCTTCTAATTCGGCCGAAACCCCGCCTTCTAGCATGTATGCAATTTCTTCGGTTGTACCACCGTTGTGGTATGCATAAATGTCAGATACACCGGTTAATACGCCCGCACCAACAAGAGTTGGGTCATTTTCAGAATAGAAAGTTGCATCATATACGATGTAATCCGCAATTGTATTTAATCCGATACCAATTCCCGCACCAATATATGGACGCAAAGCACCGCCCATTAAAAATCCTGTAAAAGAATCAACGTTATAATAAAGATTTAACATCGTTGTGTTCGAAGTAACCGCACCGCCGGTAACAGTTGTCGGGATAAGTCCGCCCGCACCATCGGATGTTTGTACTGTCCCTGGGTATTCCATTCCGCTGTATCGTGTGTATGAAAAATCAATACGAACATCGTTGTTGATTGCGGCACCAACAGAAACCTGTAATGGAATTACAGAATCTGTGTCAAAAGGTGCGGGTTCAAATGCCCCCGGTGCCAAATAAGATTTTGTTTCGTTTGCATAGTCTACCGAAATTTCGCCCATAATGGATGCGGAATACGCAACCCCCAAACCGATATACAGACCGCTATCGGCCAATCGGTCATAAGTTTCGGGTGCATAATATTGTCGCCCTGCGTTTGAAATATTCGACCCAACCTGTGGCAATCCACCCGTTATACGATTTGCGGGTGTGGCTGTTAATTGGTTGGTATACGGTGCGGGATATCCGTTTGAATATACTGGATATGCTGCCCCTGCAATAGTTGGAATTGCAACCAATAATGCTGTGAATATCGCACTTAATTTATATAAATTCATTTCTTTTTCCACTTCTTTTTTATAACATTATATCATAAAAAAAGGTTAAAAAAAAGCTTTAAAGAATAAAAAGTCATATAAAAAAGAGTCAGGTTTTATCCCGACTCTTTTTAGTGTGTCCAATATAAGTTTATTAACTTTTAATTTTTTGTTCTTTTATTAGAAAGAAACGTTGAATCTGACGCCCATTTCGGCTTTTACATCAGTTCCATTTTGTGCCTGTGCTTCGGCTGAATCAACTGTATAGTCTGCATATAACGACACTTGCATTGTTTCAGACAAAGTATGTGTTCCAGATACTGTGAACATAAATTCATCAAATCTGTCTTCCATATCGGCCAATCCTGCCAACAAGCTGCTAACAATTGGTTGTCCGGCTGGTGCATAAGGTGTTGCAACACCTGTTACACTGTTTGCTGCATGGTATTTATATGTAAATCCAGCACCAATACCCCATTTTTCATTCAATTCATAGAATGTTTTCAAACCGGTATTGAATTCAGTTGTTGATTTCAAATCAACTGAAATTGTGTCTTCGCCCAAGAAAATTAGCGCAAATGGTGTGGCTGTGATATCAATTTCGTTGTTATCGTTGCCGAATGTATGTAATACTTCTGCGAACAGGGCACCGGTGAATTTATCCCAAGTTTTACCAACCTTAGACCCGACATAGAAACCCCAACGACCGTTGGAATAGTTGTCGTATTTAAAGCCAGTTACACTGTATGCACCTTCCATTGGGGAAACACCACCAAGGTGGGCATCAGCATAAACATCCCATACCAATTCAGATGGGTTTTCCATCACACGGTAGTTTAAACCGATACGGCCAACGTGCATACCTTTGCGGTCGATGTCGCCGTCATGTGTGTAACCGAATGTACCGTTAACGGTCAAACGATCTGTAATACCATAACCGATTTCTTCTTGCAAACGATAAATTGGAAATTCGCTTTTACCAGAACGTCCGTTTGATTTATGTGCATCAGAATTATCAGCCACTTTTAACATAACACCAGCAGATGTTTTGGAATACAATTCACCAGCAGATGGAATATAAAGTGGATTTTCCATATTTGCAGCCATCGCAGGTGTCATCAAAACTGATGCTGCAATTGCGGCTTTCATTGTTTTTTTCATCTTTTAAACTCCTTTGTTGTTTTAGATGATTCCAACCCCCATTATTGGCAAGATTGGCAGAACAATTTCAGTATCACCCATTATTGGCAATAATACCTTTTGAAATCATTCTGTAACGAATCGTGACATCTTTTGGGAATAATGTCAAAGATTTTTTTATTTTTGACAGCCACAGTTTTTGTATAATAATTCACAAAAAACAAGATATTATCGCAAAGCTTTATCGTCTTTGGTTTTTCGGGGTTTCGCACAAAATAAAAAGCCTTTGAAAAAATCAAAGGCTTTTGTTTTTTATCCGATTTAATTAAAAGGATACATTGTATCGAACACCTAATTCAACATCGTATTCAGAACCAAAGGTCGAATTGTTATTAAAAGAATCGATTGTGAAATCTGTATACAATGTTAACTGCATATCTGTGGCAAAGTTATGTGTTGCCTGTGCAGAAAAGATATATTCATTATGATTGTTTTGAAAATCGTTAATCAATATTTTTGCTTCTTCGACAAGCATTTCGTATCCTGAAAGGCCGGCATCGTCAAAGTTATGTGCCATATAGGAATGGTTATATTTGTATGTGAATCCCGCACCCAGCGACCATTTCGGATTCAAGAAGTAAAATGTTTTTATCCCCGCCGCAAAATCAGTGGTCGATTTTGTGTTTAAAGATGTTGAATCTTTTCCAAAAGCCATACCGAAAATGCTGTCACCAACATAAAGTGAGTTATTGCTGTTACCGAAATTTTGTGTGACTTCGGCAAAAATCATATTTGTGAAACGGCAATATTGAAACCCTGTACGTGCCCCCAAATAAAATCCGTACGCACCGTCTGATGTGCTGTTTTCTGTGAACGCATATGAAGCAAAATTGGTTTGTTGTTTAATCAAACCACCCAATTCCAATCCACCGTAAACGTCGGCCATAATACGATTGTCTGTTTCCAATAAACGATATGTTAAACCCAATCTGTCAAAGCTTAGACCTGTTTTGTCTGCTCTTTGATTGTCTTCATAGGAAATTTGACCATTGACCGATAGGTTATCTGTAATACCAAAACCGGCTTGTTCTGTTATACGAACGATATTGCTTTGTGTTTGCGTCTGAGCATTTATATATTGATTTGCTTGTGCACCATCTGTTTTACGGTATCCCAGCCCAACAGATGTTTTGGAATATAATTCGCCGGCCTGTGGGATGTATAATGGATTTTCCATATCCATTTTTGCAATCGCAGGTGTTGATAACACAGATGCAGCAATCATAGTGTAAAGTGCTTTTTTCATAAGTTTTCCTTCTTTTTGGGTTGGTTGTTTTTTTAAGATTGTAAAATTTTGAACAATTCAGATTGTAAATCTTCGATTTTTATTCTGACCTGTTCCATTGTGTCACGATAACGAAGTGTTACCATTTTATCTGTCAAAGATTCATGGTCAACTGTTATGCAAACAGGTGTGCCAATTTCATCATGACGGCGATAATTTTTTCCGATATTACCCGAATTTTCAAATTCAATTCGGCCAATTCCATAAGACTTTAATTGTGATGTTATGTTTGTTGCCAATTCAACCAATTCCGGATTGTTACGGGCAAGTGGAATAACAGCCGCCTTTACCGGTGCCAATTTTGGTTTTAATTTTAAAACAATTCTGGATTTGCCTTCGCCCAAATCTTCGTCGGTAAATGCGTTTAACATAACAACCAACATACATCTGTTTATACCCATTGCGGTTTCAATTACATATGGGATAAAATTTTCACCAGTTTGTGCATCGGAATAAGAAAGCTTTGTAATGCTATCTTTGTTTTCCATAACGGATGCGTTTATTTTAAATTCGCCTTGGGATTTTGTGTGTGAACCTAAATCAAAGTCTTGGCGATTGTGTATACCTTCGACTTCGTCAAAACCGTCCGGAAAGTTATATTCAATGTCAATTGCGGCCTTGGCATAATGTGCCAACTTATCATGCGGTGCAAAACGTAAATCTTGTGCAGGAATCCCCAAAGTATTAACCCACCAATGCATACGATTTTGTTTCCATGTCTCGAAATATTTTTCATCATCCTTTGGGTTTACAAAGTATTGTAATTCGGCCTGTTCAAATTCACGCATACGAAATACAAAACCACGTGGGGAAATTTCATTACGAAAAGCCTTGCCCATTTGAACAATTCCAAATGGTAATTTATGCGGTTTTGCATCCAAAACATTTTTAAAATTAGTATATGTTGTTGTTGCTGTTTCAGGACGCAAATATGCATTAACACCGCCATCAGATGTTGCACCAACAGACAATCCCATCATTAATTGATATTCTTTTGGTTCGGTTAAATCGCTGCTTTTACAATTGTCGCATTTTGTTGGATCAATCATTTTATCCAATCGCATACGTGTGCCGCATTTTTTACATTCAACCAATGGGTCTGAAAATCCACCTTCGTGGCCGGAATATTTCCACAATAATTTATTGCTTATTAACGAAGCGTCCAAACCTTCGACATCATCACGGGCATAAACCATTTCATTCCACCAAGCGTCCCGTATGTTTTTCATCAATTCAACACCATACGGACCGTAATCATATGTCCCGCCCATACCGCCGTAAATTTCGGATCCGTTAAAGATAAATCCACGTCTTTTACACAGTGCGATAATGTCATTCATATTTTTGGCTGGCATAGTTGATGTTCCTTTATAAGTTTATATTCATTTTTTTATTGTAAACAATGACGAAAAAAAATCAATCAAAAAAAGCGGACAAATATGCCCGCTTTGATTTTAATGTATAAATTCGATTAAGAATCTTGGGCAATTGCACCAACTGGGCATATGTTAACACATGTTCCGCATGATACACATTTTGCAGAATCAATTACACATTTGCCAGTCGCATCAGTTGTGATTGCACCAACTGGGCATACACCCATACAAGTGTGACATCCAATACATTTTTGTGGTTCGATTTTATAAGCCATTTTATTTTCCTTTATGTTGTTTGGTTAAAGTTATCTGTTGTTAAGCAAGCTTAATACATATTGGAACATTGCAACGAATGAAATGTACAAATGCAAAGCACCCAATACAGCAAGTTGATCTTTTCTCATATCATCGCCCAAAACGGCATATGATTTTTTCAAATTTTGCATATCGTATGCGGTAAACAGGGCAAAGATTAAAACGCCAATTAAACATACGATTGTAGACATAGTATGACCCAATGGCCAAATCATAGATACAACACCTGTGATAATTAAACCAATCATACCAATGAATAAGAATACACCCAAAAAGGACAAATCTTTGACGGTTTTATATCCGAACATAGCCATGCAACCGAACATCAGGCCGGCAATTAAAAATGCTTGTAATATGGACGCTGGGTTAATAGCCAATGATGCCCAAATTAACGGGGTTAACGCAAATCCCATCAATACCGAATACAGACCTAATAATAATAATGCAGTTTGCGGCTTCATAGAAAAAGCACGTGCCTGAGCCCACAGGGATAATCCCAATCCGCCAAATACAATAATATAATATGTTGCGGATAATCCGGTGCCAGCCGAATTCATCAACAGGTTAATTCCGCCACCATAAATTACGAAAAAAGTCGTTAATGCGGTTACAAATATCGCACCTGTCATATATGCAAAAATTCTTTTTAAATAGAATTCGATGCCTTTTTTTTCTGATGTTTTTACAGAAACTCTTTTTGTTGCCATTGTTTTTTCTCCTTGTTATTTATCAGACAATATAATACAATCGGAACAACTTTCAAGATAAAATAATATACAAAGGATTTTAATATGGCAATTGTTATCGACCCGATTTCACCTGTGGCTTTTTCAATTTTTGGTTTTGATGTTCGTTGGTATGCGCTGGCTTATGTTATCGGATTTATTGCTGGGTTTTATGTTTATAAATCTTTGGTGCGTGATAAAAACAGCGGTATAAATTTAAATAAAAAACAATTTGATGATATTTTAACTTATGTGATTATCGGCGTAATCATGGGCGGACGATTGGGTTATGTTTTGTTTTATAACTTTGATTATTTTATGTCAAATCCGATGGAAATATTCGCAGTATGGAATGGCGGGATGTCTTTTCATGGCGGGATAATTGGTGTTATGTTGGCGATGTTTTTGTATTCTTGGCGGATTAACGCATCGGGTAAAAATTTACCGGTTGAAAATGGCGGATGGTGGAAGACTTCTTGGAAATT
>CAYIZJ010000030.1:478-9574 GCA_964368045.1 uncultured Muribaculaceae bacterium | reverse complement strand
CCAATACCTTTATCTTTGACGTCTTTTAATTCGGCTTTACCAGCTGAAATGTATCCCCACGCCCAACCTGCGATTAAAAAGGCCGCCCCTAAAAACGCCAAAGTACGCAATGTGTTAAACACTGGTAACAATCCGCTTATCAATGAACAAACGTTTGATGTTTGAAACCCTGCCGCAGCAGCACTGGCCGCAGTTGCGGTCATCAAAACAACCAAAAATACTGGTAATAATTTTTTCATAATTTAATCCTTTCTTTAAATTCTTGATATCATTATATCACAAAAAATGGTTCTGTTCAAATCAAAATATGGTATAATAAAATCAAAGAAAATAAATCACCAGGGGTATAAAAATGAAATTCGAACAATATGGATTGGTTAATACAAATCAGATGTTAATAACGGCATTGAAAAATAAATATGCGGTGCCTGCGTTTAATTTTTACAATATGGAAACATTGCAATCGGTGATATCAGCCGCCCGTGAAATGCACAGCCCCGTTATAATGGCGGTATCAACATCGGCATTAAAATATATGACACCCGATATTTTAATGGGAATGATAAAGGGTGCAAATCTGGACGGAAAAAACTTTGCCCTGCATTTGGATCATGGCGGCAATTTCGAAGATTGCAAAACCGCAATCGATATCGGTTTTTCCAGCGTTATGATTGATGCGTCCGACAAACCATTATTGGAAAACATCGAAATTACAAAACGTGTTGTTGAATATGCAAAAAAATTCAACGTGTCGGTTGAATCTGAACTGGGTACTTTGGCGGGTGTCGAAGACGAAAACACACAATCCGAAACATCCATTTATACCGATCCAAAAACAGTTTTGGAATTTTACAATCAAACAAACGTTGATTCACTGGCGGTTGCAATTGGCACCAGCCACGGCGGATATAAACGAAAATCAAACAACGAAGAATTACGATTTGATATATTGGATGAAATTTCAAAACTGGTTCCAAATCTGCCCTTGGTTTTGCATGGTGCGTCCAGCATACCGGTCGATTTAGTAAACACAATAAATCAATATGGCGGACAATTAAAAAATGCGGCCGGCATACCAACAGACCAAATTATCAAAACAACTGAACACAATGTATGTAAAATAAATGTTGATTCTGATTCCAGATTGGCATTCACAGCCGCCATTCGTGAACATATGGCGAAGCATCCCGATGATTTTAATCCCCGTTCATTTTTGATGGCTGGGATAAAAAAATCTGTCGATGTATATAAATATGAAATTGAAAATATTATGAAGTCAAAAAATCAAGCAATTTAAAAAGATTGCCACGAATTCGCTGTGTTCCCGCAATGACGACAGTATATAAAAAAAGTCCCAATATGGGACTTTTTTTTATATTTTATTTTGCACGTTCAACATATTCCAATGTTTCTGTGTTAACAACGATTTTTTCGCCCTGGTTTACAAATACAGGAACTTGAACACGAACACCGTTATCCAAAATCGCAGGCTTTCCGCCACTGCCAGTTACAGTTTGCCCCTTTAACGCAGGTTCTGTTTCTGCGACTTCGGCGATAACTGTTTTTGGCAAAGTAATTGATATAGGTGCACCTTCGACAAAGTTAACTTTGACTTGCATTTCTGGAACCATAAATTTAATTTGATCGCCCAAAGAATCGTCAGCCATTGTAAATTGTTCATAATCTGATAAATTCATAAAATAAGAATCTGTTCCATCCGAATATAAAAATTGGCATGTGATATCTTCGACCATCAATTTATCGACTTTGTCTTCGGAACGCCATCTGTCGCCACCTTTGTTTCCTGTGTCGATATCACGCAAATCCGCCTGAACAAAAGCCCCGCCCTTACCCGGTTTTACCTTGGTAATCGAAGTTACAGTATATCTGCGACCATTATGAGAAATAGCCCATCCTACACGCATATCGTTTGCTGAATAACTTGCCATTTTTAACCCCTTTTGGTTATTATTTATTATTTTCGGCGTATCTGACAATTGATTCCATAATCAATTTATCCGCTTCTTCACGGCCAACCCAACCGGAAATTTTCGACCAGCTGTTTGGTTCCAAATCTTTGTAATGAGAAAAAAAGTATTCAATTTTTGACAACAAGATTTCTGGTAATTCTTCTAAAAAGTGTACTTTTGAAAAGAATGGATCAATTTTATCACGAGGAACACAGATGATTTTTTCATCCCCGCCGGCTTGATCTTCCATTAACAAAGCACCAACTGGACGAACTTCGATTAAAACACCCGGACGAAGTGGTGCATTACAAACAACAATGCAATCCAACGGATCACCATCATCACCCAAAGTTCCTGGGAAATAACCATAGTTAGCAGGATAAGCTGTCGGAGTATGCAAAATTCTGTCGACTTTTAACAATCCTGATTCTTTATCAATTTCGTATTTAACAAATCCGTTTTCTGGGACTTCGATAATTGCGTTCATTTTTTTCGGTGGAACTTTTCCAGCCGGTATAGCTTTCATAATCATATTTATTTACCTTTTTGATTTTTCGGAAAAATCCTATCATAAAAAAAACAAAAATCAACCTTGTTTTTTTTCAAATCAAAGTCGACTTTTGTTTAAATGCCATCAAAGTTAAACCTTTAACGGCATTACAACATATAAAGAATCTGTATTTTTATCGATAGATTTAATAATTGTTGGAGAAGACGGATCTTGCATTTCCATTTGGAATTTGTCTTCTTCGATTTGTGCTGTGATATCCAACAAGAATTTTACACTGAACGAAATCGCAAAAGAGTTATCGCCATTGTATTCAACATCCAATTCTTCGTTTGCATCCCCTGCATCTGGGCTGGACGCACTGACAACCAATTTATTCATAGATAAATTCAAATTAACTGATTTTGTTTTATCCGATGACGCCACCGACACAAGATCAATCGAAGATGTGAATTGTTTTCTGTCGAATACTGCGATTTTATCGTTTCCTTTTGGAATAACAACACGATAGTTTGGATATTGTGCATCAACCAATTTGCTTGTCAAAATAGCATTACCAACTGTAAAGCGTGCCTTTGTATCGGACAATTCAACTTTTACATCGTCGACTTCGGCATCTTCCAACAATTTTGACAATTCGCCAATAACACGGCGTGGCAAAATAACCGAAGGCATTTCTTCGGAACCTGATGGTGCAATAATTTCACACAAAGCCAAACGTTGTGCATCAGTTGCGACAGCTGTTAACATTTTGTTTTTATCGTTTTCTGCGATATGTAAATAAATACCGCCCAAATGATAACGGACTTCGTCAACTGGGATTGCAAATTTTGTTTTGTTAATCAAATTAGCCAAATCGCCTGTGGACATTTGAAAATTTGTGGTCAAATTAGTTGTTGTCATCGAAGGCAAACTTTCCGCTGGCAAAGTCGGCAAACGGAAAATCGCACGACCTGCGGAAACAACCAGTTGTTCACCGGATTGTTTAAATTTAATTTCTGCATCATCTGGTAATTTACGAACGATGTCATACAATCTTTGAACAGGAACTGTTGTTTTACCCGGCAAAGCGATATCGCCTTTAACTTTTTCAACCAATTCCAAATCAACATTGGTCGCTGACAAGATTAAATCATCTGCGGCTTCGATTTTAACGTTCATCAAGATTGGCAAAGTAGAACGTTTTTCAACGATAGATTGCATATGCCCCAGGGCTCTGATTAAAACTTGTCTGAATACTGAAAATTCCATTTTTTACTCCTGCTTAAATTGTAATGTATTTCATCCCTACATTCTCTTTAACGTTAAGTTTACCAAAAAATGCCGATTCGTTGCAAGGGCAAAATAAAAAATCGCAGAAATTAAATCATTACACCGACAAGTTCGTCAATTGGTGCATTCAACCATAATGGATCATCCGGTTGCGATGGAGCACCTTCGGTCATAGCCGTTTCACACGGATGATCGTCGGCCAACCAATTTTCCAAAAAGTCGCCCGCAAAAAAGCCCACGCCCGCACCCGCAACCAATCCAATACCACCTGTAAATGGTGCCAATAACAAACCCAATCCCGTTGCCGACACAACCTTGGACGCAACAGCTGATCCGGATATATTTATCGAAGGCTCGGCCATAGAACCCACAATTTCTGTCATATTTACAATATTACCAGACAAAGACAATTTAATTCCACGAACAGGGAATGTCACCAATTGCACATCCATCGTTTCACCGCCCAAATCGACCTTGCCTTTTAATTTCATATTAACCGCATTCGTTTCAATAGCAATTCCGTTTTCAGTTTCAACAACACCGTTTCGCAATTTAAAATTAACAGCAACGCAATTTGCCGTCATTTGTTGATAGTCTTTTTCGGTTGAAAACATATCTTCGACCTGATGACGCAAAGTCGTTAAAAAATCCGCACCATACATATATGAAACCATTTTTGAATGTATATATCCTGGGGCAGCTGAATACGCTTTGAAAGGTCCCGTTATTGTCGACATCAATTCGGTTAAATCGGACCCGTCGGCTTGGAAATAAAAATCAAAATTTATCGGTAAATCAGACAAATAACCATATTGATGGACTTCTTCTAATACATTACCGAATGAAATGTTATCGCCGTCGCCGGCTGCCTTGGCATATATTTTTCCCGTGTTATCCGCAATAACATTAACAACGGATTTTACCACCCCACCACCAATGGAAGTATCAACAACGACATCCATATTCGAATTTTTTAATTTAACATCAGTCGATATTTTTTCAATATTCAAATCACGGTACACTGTCATATTATCCAATTTCGCAGACAAATTTAAATCATATTCATTTAATAAATATCCAAACAGCGGGGTGTCTTTGAAAACATTCAGCGGCCGATTTGGTCGGACATATTTTGTGTCTTTGTTTGAATTTGTATCGGGAAAGATTTCTTCAAAATTTAAAACTTTGGATTCAATAAATATGTTTGCAATCGGCTTTGTTTTTTCCCAATTGTAATCGCCCCAAAAACTTAAATCGCTTTCCTTTGTTTTTAACGACGACTTTCTTATTGTTAACTTTTTATAATCCATTCCACCTGCGATATTAACTTTGATTTCTGTGATGTGCGGCAACGACATACCAAAGACTTCCCCAAACTTATCGATATCTGGCACGGTTCCCGAAACTTTGAAATCAATTGGTAATTTGCTTGTTTTTTCCAATGCGATACTTGCAACCAAAGCGTCCCCACCGGATGAAATCGCAAATCTTATCGGATAAACTTTTCGTATAGGATCCAGTTCATAAAACGTTCCAATAAAAGGATAAACTTTTAAACCAGATCGAATCCAACCTGTATATTCTTTTGCATTATCGACATTGTTATATTCGATTTTAAATCCATTCATTTTATAATTTGATTTTCCCAAATTTACATTTATTCCGTTAACTTCGATTGCCCCCAATCCCAAATCCAAATTAAATGGGTATCTTGTGTCGATTTTTTCCGGTGTTTTTGGTTCCTGTTCGATTTTTTTTGCTTCTGGCTGAATTGAATAAATACCCTTGCCATTTTTTTCCAAATTTAATTTCGCGGAATGAATTTTCACATTTTTAATCGTTGGTTTATCCTGTAACAAAGAAATTAAATCCAATGTCAGTTCAATTTTTTCGGCTGAAAAACCATCTTTATTTTTTGCCCAATCCGCATTTTGAACACTGACTTTGTTTAATTCAACTTTTGGTCGCAGTGAAAATTTCCATGATACGTCACCTTTGATTTCAATCGGCAATCCGGTTGATGAACGCAAAATAGAAATTAAATCAGAACGCAAAGTTTCCATATTGATTTGCGAAAGCGAAATAAATACGGCGATAAAAAACACTGGTATTAAAACCAGAAACATACGAATTATTCGAAAAAATTTTCTTCGTCTGTAAACCATATTTTAATCCATTTTAAATTCCAAAAACTTTATCACAGATTTTACAAAGCTTGGTAATTCGGCTTTGACGGTCAAAGTTTTTCCTGTTTTTGGATGCTTCAAAGATATTTTTGTCGCAATTAAAAATAAATTTTTTGACGTTAACAAAGAATCCAAAGCCGTATCAAATTTTTGTTCTGTGCCACCATACAAACCGTCCCCGACAATTGGTGCATTTAATGAAAAAGCACTGTGCAAACGCAATTGATGTGTGCGACCTGTTTTCGGCGAAAATTCAACCCAAGATAAAACGTTTGGAACTTCGGACACAACACGAAAGTCTGTAATAGCACGCTGTAATTTAACGCCTTTATCTGCGACGTCACCTTCTTCGATTACACGATTTTTTTGTATATAGTTATCAATCGTTCCATATTTTGGATTAACACGTCCCGACAACAATGCCATATAAGTTTTTGAAACATTTTTATTTTGAAAATCACGGGATAATTCTTGGGCGGCTATTTGGCTTTTTGCGACGACTAAAATTCCGCTTGTTTCCCTGTCTAATCTGTGGACTAATGAAACTTTGCTGTATGGGAATAATGCTGCGGCCATTTTATCAACGGATTTTTTTATACCTGTACCACCCTGCACCGCCAATCCAGCCGGTTTATTAAATACGACCAAATCATCATCATCAAATAAAATACAAGTCCGTAATTTTTCCAAATCGGCAAGCGAAAATTTATCGCCTGTTTCAACTTTTTTGTGAACCGAATTTTTATATTGTTCCAATGTTGGCGGAACACGAACCATATCACCGGCACGCAAAATTTCATTGCCCGATTTTACACGGCTGGAATTTACTCGGATTTGACCACCACGACATAGTTTGTGAAATTCACGTGAAGGCAGACCCGGATATTTCCGAAAAAACCATCTGGATAAACGAACACCCTGTTCGGTTTCTGAAATTTTTACTGGTTGTTTTGAATTCATAATACTTATATCTTAATACAAAAAAACTTAATTTCCATATATTATTTCAATAGTATTTTGACCGGTTTCGTCTTCGCAAGTTCCCGTTGCACCGCCGACTTTGCCATCGGTTGTTTTATATTCAACAGAATCTGCCCAGGCGGATGTTTTAAAATATTCACAATCTGATTTTGCCAAACCGTTAATTGCCACGATAAATTGTGTGTTATCCGCAGAATTAACCGCCAAAGAATATGTTCCGCCAAACGGGTTTTTATCAGACATTCCAATCGCACCAAAGATATCGGGACTGATGTTGGAAAAGTCCGGATATTGACCCAACATTTGGCGAACACCCATTACGATTTGCATAACTTCGTCATTAACCGCACTGCGTTTTTGTTGTTTTAATCCATAAGTGATAGCGGATACAGCCGCAACAGTGATTAAACCCATAATTGCCATAACACCTAACATTTCGACCATTGAACGGCCTGATTCTTGTTTCATCTTTAAACTCCTATTTGCTATTATTATAAATATATTCTATCATATATGTTATGAATATTCAATTCCGTGATTTAATAGAAAATAGTCCTAATGCACCAGGGATATACAAAATGTATGACCTGTCGGGAAATCTATTATACGTGGGCAAGGCAAAAAACATCGCCGCCCGATTACGACAATATATTGATATAACAAAATTGGAACCGCATAAACAAGTAATGCGGTTAATGGTTAATTCAATTGAATGGGAAATAACCGCAACCGAATCGGATGCTTTGATATTGGAAGAAAAACTTATCAAATCACAAAAGCCCAAATACAACATTATGCTGACGGATGGAAAAATGTATCCGATGTTGGCTTTGACGAACGATGAATATCCACGACTGGTAAAATTCCGTGGAAAAATTTCGCAAAAAAAAGATGTATTCGGCCCCTATCCTTCGGTATCTGCATTGAACGAAACAATTAAAACTTTGCAAAAAGTTTGTCAAATTCGCACATGCACAAATACTTTTATGAAAAACCGCACCCGCCCATGTTTATTACATCAAATAAAAAGATGTACCGCACCATGCGTTATACCCCAGACTTCTTATTTTGAAAACATTGCACTGGCTCGGCGAATTTTAACTGGATTTTCTGGCCCCATCATCGAAGACTTATCAAAACAAATGCAAAAATTTTCTGATGAAATGGACTTTGAAAAAGCCGCCGAAATACGGGATAAAATTACAAATTTGACCCATACTTCGAATATGGGAAAGAAAAAGCACGAATCCCAAACACAAAATTATTGGGAACAAAACGTCAAAGATTTGGAAAACTATTTGGATTTAAAAATAAACAAAGTTGCGGTTTTCGATAATTCACATCTTTTTGGAAAAATGCCTGTTGGTGCTATGATTGTATTTGGACACAATGGCTTTATTAAATCGGATTATCGGCATTTTAAATTGCGGGATATGGCACGTGCTGGAAATGACATCGCAATGATGCAAGAATTTATTGAACGGGCAATTGATAAAAACAAAAACATTGATTTAATAATAACTGACGGCGGAGTTGCCCAATGGAATATCGCAACAAAAACAGCCAAAACAATACCTGTGCTGGGTGTGACCAAGGGCGTTGTTCGCAACGGCGACGAACATTTTATAAAACCAGATGGGGCGGATGATTTTAATATGGATAAAACATCACCGCTGTTTTTATTGTTACGACACGTTCGTGACGAAGCCCACCGTTTTGCGATTTCGTTTCACCGTGCATTGCGGGCAAAGAAAATGACCGCCAGCATACTGGATGAAATCGAAGGCATCGGGATGGTTCGCAAAAAAGCATTATTAAATCATTTTGGAAGCGTCCGTGCGATAATGGATGCGGATTTAAATTCGTTACAAAAAGTTGCGGGACTTGGAAAAAGTGCGGCAAAAAAAATATATTCCCACTTTCATTCATAAAGTGATATAATGAATACAGTTTTATAAAAACTATAAAGGATATAAAAATGAAATTAACAAAAAAACAAAAACAAGAAAGATTTGTACGAAGAATGAAAATCTTTGTAAATTCTTTAACCGGATTTCGCATTGTTGCAGCTTTTGCAATGATACCGTTAATGCTGTTTTATTTTGAAACATTCATCCCATTTATTGTATTTACAATCGCAGGTATTACAGATTTCTTTGATGGATATTTATCAAAAAAA
>CAYIZJ010000030.1:0-468 GCA_964368045.1 uncultured Muribaculaceae bacterium | reverse complement strand
GTGACAAATTGCTGGTCGCAATAACAACGATAATGTTAATACCAATTATGCCAATTTGGATATTGTTGATACCGGTTGTATTGATGATAGCCCGTGAATTATACATCAGCGGTTTACGTGAATTTTTGGGAACACAAAAAATTGAAATGCCTGTACCAAAAGCTCGCTTTTCGATTGGCAAAATCAAAGCAACATTACAAATGGTTGCAGTTGGAGCCTTTTTGCTATCTATCCCATCGGCTGAATTATTTATCAACCCTGAAATCGAAAACATATATATTTTATATATTCCAATTGTATTGGTTTATTTATCATTGCTTTGTTTTTGGGCGGGTGCGGTTACCAGCATTTGGTCGGCAGTTCAATATACAAAAGATTTTGTATCAAAAATTCGCCCACCAAAAATCGAAAAAGAAATATAAAAAAAATCCCGCAGGTGCGGGATTTTTTTTATTTGAATTTGAAAAC
>CAYIZJ010000029.1:5011-9625 GCA_964368045.1 uncultured Muribaculaceae bacterium | reverse complement strand
TGTTGGAAAAAACCGTGATATCAAAATAGATATTTACAGCGATGAAAAGCTGTTGCATAAAGAAAAAATATTTGTCGCCGACAAAGAAAATACTATTATTTTAAACATCCCAACAATTTCGTATTTTGAACCAGATCAAGAAATCACTTTGATTGGCAGCCAAATTTTGGTTCTGGTTTCACACATTTTGCACAACAGGGAAATGCTTCCAAATGATTTAAGCGATAAAATAAACGAAATGTTGGACAAATACGGATTGGATAGAAATTCTTTTTATGAAATATTACATCAATTTTCTGGCAAAACATTGTTCGATTTATGTGCGGATAAATTTAACTATATTAACGATTTTGTGCTTAAAAATTCCGAAAAAATCGCCAAAAAATACAAAAGTTTTTTAATATATCCAACGTTTCAAACCGTTGTAAATTTTGAAAAAAATCACACCTTATAAACCAATTATGAAAAACGGGAACTTAATTCATGAAAATAAACTATAAACCTACTCTAAATTCAACAATACTTTTTGGGAAATACTTTTTATACAGTGCAGCAGAGATGATATTACCACAAAAAAAGTCTGAAATTATATTTGACAAGCTAATATTCAATCATCTGCTAAATTCCGAAGAAACAATAAACAATAATCTAAGCGATAAAATATCAATGCAGATGGTTTACAGTGCTTTTGGAACAATAAAAAAATACAATATTGCGGAAACATTTTATACTATCAAAGAAAAAAAACGTGCCACGAATTTAATAACAGCAGATTTATTAAAAAATACATCGGCCCCAAAAGATATAAAAATTATACTAAAAGAAAACGAATTATGCCCTGATAAAATTATCGGAGATTATATACTAGCGGAATTCAGAGGTGACACAGATCAAGAACTGCTTTTTTATCAACCTTATTTTGAAACAACAAACGATGTATACAGAATGATAAATATAATATCACACGAAATGATGCACGTGGAACAACATAATACGCAATCACTTATAATAACAGCCCCTTCTAAAATACACCAACTGTTGATGAAAAAATACAAAAACATAGGAATAGCAGGAAAAGAAATAATGCAAGAGCTAGCAGAAAACGAAGCATATAAAACAGGCTGGAAATGTGAAACATACGGCCAAACAATAATAACACCTGAACGATTGCGGAAGAAAAAAATCACATTTCAATATATTCAATCCGAATACGAAAAACTACTGAAAAGCTTAAATAAAAATATAACAAAATTTAATTTTCTAATGAATTTTGTACCATTTTTACATAAGCCACTTTTAAGAAAACTTGTTTTTAACTGTATAAACAATAAATTCGAACAGGATTATGATTTTATAAATCAAACCGCCGAAAAAATGTCTGATTGCATAATAAATTCCGAAAAAAATATTTCATTCGAAGATTGCCAAACACCTTTTGCCCGCCAAGCATTAACATACATTACAACAAAAGCATTGTTAAACCATATGATACCGAATGAAAATGTCCAAGTTTTGATATCAAATCGAAATTCGGATGCAAACGCTGCGGCTTCATATACTGAAAACCTTATAACATTTTACCCACGATTATTTTCAGATTACGGATATTTACATATTATAAACACAATATCACACGAAGTCGTTCATGCAATGCAACATTCCGAAACTCCGACCGGAATTCCGAAAAAAATCATAAATTTATTGGTTCAAACTGACGAAGTTTATCAAAAACACACACCATACTTAAAACGAATTTACGAAGCCGAAGCAATCGAAGTTGCGGATACAACGGCACAAAAATACATGATGAAAAAATATCAAGTTCAGGTTGAATTTAAGACGGCTTACCACGAAACCCGACAGCCACGATAAACATTTCGACGGAATCTTTACGGGATGACGGTGGTTTCATATGATAAATATTATCAAAATTTTGTCGCATTTCTTTTAACAAATCAGTTGTTGTGCCGCCTGTAAAAGACTTTGCAACAAATGTTCCACCAACTTTCAATGCGATTTTTGCAAAATCATACGCATATTCCAATAATACCATTTGGCGAATGTGATCTGTTCTTTTGTGTCCCACTGTATTTGGTGCCATATCGGACACAATTACATCGACACTGCCGTTTATTTCCGAATCACACGGTGGTAAATTTAATTTTTCATTTAACCAATCCAGTGCTTCGGGCGAAGTAAAATCACCCTGATAAAATTCGACCCCTGGGATTGGGTTAATTTCCAATAAATCCATTGCGAAAATTTTTGATTTTGGAAAATGACGGGCAATGTATTCAGTCCAGCTGCCGGGTGCGGCACCCAAATCAACCACAGTTTGCCCATTTTTGAAAAACCTGTATTTTTCGTTTATTTCCAAAATTTTATAAACAGCCCGTGAACGATAACCTTCTTTGTTTGCCCGTGCGACATACGGATCGTTTGCCTGTCTTTGCAGCCAGGCAACCGAAGATTTTTTTTGGGCAATTTTTTTATTTAATATTCGCATTACATTCCAACAGGAGCATTTCCGCCACCTGGGGCACCTTTTTTCAATTTTTCCATCAAATTTTCCATACCGCCCATACGTTGAACCATGGCCATTTGTTGTTTCATTTTCAAATATTGTTTGATGATTTGTTCAACTTCACGAACCGAAGTACCGCTTTGTTCTGCGATTCTGGTTTTTGCATTCGCAAAGATTTTTTCTGGGTCATTTCTTTCTTCGCCTGTCATAGATTCCAATATTTTAATTTGGCGATCAACACTGCCGTCTTTGATTTTTTCTTTCATTGCACCAACGGCCGCCCCCATACCAGGAACCATTTTTAATATTCCGCCAAAGTTGCTCATTTTTTTGATTTGTTTTAACTGGGTCAACATATCATTCATATCGAATTCGCCCGCCATCATACGAGCGGCAGTTGCCTTCATACCTGTGTCAACTTTTTCTGCTTTTTCAACCTTGTCAACTTTGACAACATTTTCAACAGATACATCTTTTTCTTTCTTTTTACCAAAACCAAACATAACTTATGCTCCTTTTTTTTGTTTATTGCTTTTTATATTGTACTATAAATTGATTACTTTTTCAATGGCTTTAAATATCTGGCCAAATATTTACCCGTCAAAGATTCCGGATTTGCCGCAACCGTTTCAGGTGTTCCCGCCGCAATCAACTGTCCGCCGCCAACACCACCCGTTGGGCCCAAATCAATTATCCAATCGGCTGTTTTTATTACTTCCAGATTATGTTCAATAACAATAACTGTATTTCCCTGATCAACCAATTCCTGTAAAACAGATAACAACATTTTAATGTCTTCGAAATGCAATCCGGTTGTTGGTTCGTCCAAAATGTACAAAGTATTACCTGTGCT
The DNA here is from genome assembly GCA_964368045.1 of uncultured Muribaculaceae bacterium. Classification (GTDB taxonomy): domain Bacteria; phylum Pseudomonadota; class Alphaproteobacteria; order Rs-D84; family Rs-D84; genus CAUTNA01. The sequence continues at coordinate 6,248 of CAYIZJ010000029.1, read as the reverse complement.
GCGGGCTGCTAATTCTTTGGACAATTTTATACGCTGAGCCTCGCCACCGGACAAATCCAATGAACTTTGACCCAGTTTTATATATTCCAACCCAACCCGTTTTAACAATTCCAATTTTTTCGCAATCACCGGAACATTTACAAAGAATCTGTATGCTTCATCAACCGTCATATCCAAAACATCCGCAATCGATTTGCCTTTGTATTTAACCGCCAGCGTTTCTTCGTTATATCTTTTGCCGTGGCATTTATCACATTCAACATAAACATCAGCCAAGAAATTCATTTCGATTTTAATTTGTCCGTCCCCCTGGCAAGCCTCGCAACGACCGCCCTTTACATTAAAAGAAAATCTCCCTGGGGCATAACCACGTGCCTTGGCTTCGGGTAATTCGGCAAAGAAATCACGAATATTCGTAAAAGCACCCGTATATGTCGCAGGATTACTGCGTGGGGTACGACCAATCGGCGATTGATCAATATCGACGACCTTATCAACTGTTTCCATACCTGTTATACTGTCGTGTTCGCCGGCTTCGATTTTTGAACCGTGTAATGATCGCATCATCGACGGATACAAAGTATCCAAAAGCAGACTGGATTTACCACTGCCCGACACACCTGTTAATGCAACAAATTGCCCAAGCGGTATTTCAACATCGATATTTTTCAAATTGTTTTCACGGGCACCTTTGATAATAATTTTTTCACCCGAACCTGCCCTGCGGCTTTTTGGTAAATCAATTTTCTTTTTACCTGATAAATATTGCCCCGTCAAAGAATCTTTGTTTTTTATAACCTGTTGTGGGGTGCCTGCTACAACGATATTACCGCCATGAACACCTGCATTTTTACCAATATCAACCAAATAATCCGCCGTTAACATAGCGTCTTCGTCGTGTTCAACAACGATAACCGTATTATCTTTATCCCGTAACATTTTCAATGTTTCCAGCAGTTTATCATTATCACTTTGATGTAATCCGATTGACGGTTCGTCCAAAACATATAAAACACCCGACAGACCGCTGCCGATTTGTGAAGCCAATCGGATACGTTGTGCTTCGCCACCGGACAAAGTCCCCGCCATTCGGGACAAATCCAAATACCCCAATCCAACATTTCGTAAAAATTCCAGTCGGGATGTGATTTCACGTAAAATAATCCGTGCGATATCGTTTTCTTTATCTGTTAATTTCGGCGGCAAATCTTGGAACCATTGCAAAGAATCATTTACC
>CAYIZJ010000029.1:0-5001 GCA_964368045.1 uncultured Muribaculaceae bacterium | reverse complement strand
TTTTTATACACAAAGCCTGAACATTTAATCGTTTACCATGACAAACCAAACACGGTTTTTGCGTTTGATATTTTGAATATTCAGCACGAGCCGCATCAGATTCGGTTTCACGCAATCTGCGTTCAATATTTGGAATAACGCCCTCAAACGGTTTTTCATATTCAAATCCATTCCAATTTATTTTAACTGGTTCATCACCCGAACCGTATAAAATCAAATCAGTTTGTTCTTTTGTCAAAGAATTCCATGGTTTTGACAAAGGTATCTTATATTTTTTATGGATAGCAGTCAAAAGATGGTCAAACTGTGTTAACATTCCACCCCGTGACCAAGGTGCAATCGCCCCACCCAAAATAGATTTTGTTCCATCCGGTATAACCAATTCAGGGGATACATTTAATTGCATACCCAGCCCATCACACGCCGGACAAGCCCCCACCGGTGCATTAAAAGAAAACAATCGTGGTTCAATTTTTGGAACTGTGAAACCGCTTACCGGACAGGCATAATTTTGTGAATATAAAATATCTTCGTTTGTATCCAGTCTGCGAACCAATACGGACCCTGGAACCAATCGCAATGAACCTTCGAACGAAGAATACAATCTGGAATTAAAATCTTCCCTTTGTGCATCGGTTGATTTACTGTCAGGCATAACCAATCGGTCGACAATAACAAAAATATCATGCTTTTTATTTTTATCCAATACTGGTGGAGATTGTAAATCTTCGATATTTCCGTCGATAATAGCCCGTTGATATCCCTGTTTTACCAAAAACGCTATTTCTTTTTTATATTCGCCTTTACGCATACGCACCAATGGAGCCATAACATAAATTTTCGTAGATTCTGGAAATTTCAAAGTCCAATCAACCATTTCCTGAACGGTTTGAGATTTAATTGGTAAATTTGTAATCGGAGAATAAGGAACACCAACACGGGCCCATAATAATCGGAAATAATCATAAATTTCCGTAACAGTTCCAACGGTCGAACGTGGATTTTTCGAAGTAGTTTTTTGTTCGATTGAAATTGCAGGTGACAATCCTTCGATTGTGTCGACATCTGGTTTTTTTTGCATATCCAAAAATTGACGTGCATATGCGGACAAAGATTCAACATATCTTCGTTGGCCTTCGGCATATATGGTATTAAAAGCCAAAGACGACTTTCCGCTGCCGGATACGCCTGTAAAGACCACCAATTTGTTTTTTGGTATGTCCAGATTTATATTTTTAAGATTGTTTTCACGGGCTCCCCGTATTTTTATTGTATTCATGTCAAGTATAACATAGTGCAAAGATAAAATATTTCAAGCATTAAAAAGCCCCTTTTTTCAAAGAGGCTTTTAATTTTGAAAAACTATTATTTCAACAAACCTTCTGGTGTCATCAAAACATCGGATATACGAACGTTTAATTTACCCAACTTTGGAACTAATTTGCCGTTTACCCAAACATCAATACCGCCTGCATTCCCAATTGTTGCAGATATTTTATCGCCAACTGGTACATAATAAATATCACCCGGCAATAACACAAGGCTGAATAAATTATCCCCTGAACCATTTACGATTTTAACCCAGGATTCTTTGTCGGCCTGAATCACAACGTTTGCGTCTTCACGATTTTCAATACCGTATTCTTTTGCAATCGGTAAATTGTATGTAATTTCGTGTTTTGGAGTTGTTACAATTTCAACAGGATTCACAACCAGCGCATTTCTGTTTTCTGTAACCTGTTTTTCACCGCCACCAAAAGCAAAAACAGCAACAATAATCACAACCAGCGCAACAATACCGCCAATAACAATCAATTTATGTTTTTTTAATTTATTTACCAATGAATCTTCTTTTACGGATTCTTTTTCGGAATCATTTATTAAATCCAAATCCATATCGTCTTCGGCATTTGTATTCACACCCAATTCATTTTTGATTTTTTCAATCACAACTTCTGGATTCAATCCTAATTCCATTGCATAGTTTCTTGCAAAACCCAAAATATAAACCAATTCAGAAATCAAAGCATAATTACCTGCTTCTAATGCTTCTAAATACTCTTCACGGATTCTTAATACTTTTGAAATAGTTGAAATAGAACGTTTACCACGACCAGTCAATCGGGCGTTTTTTAACATATCAGCTGCCGTTACACCATTCATAACTTCTTTTTCTAATTCTTCTTTTTTGATTTGTGCGTTTATATCGTTCATTTTTTTATCCTTACATCTAAATAATGATTTATGGGTATAATATGCAATCTAAGGCTTTAAAAATCAATTAAAAAATTCGTCTATTAAACTTTTTAATACATTTACATCCGTTGTTTGATTGATTTTAACCCTGAATTCATTTGCATTTGACATACCGGCCGAATACCACGCTATGTGTTTACGAAACAAAGGCACACCTGTTTTAACACCATAATAATCAAAAACCATATCCATATGTTCATATATAACGTCACGAATGTTTATATTCGCATCCATTGGCAGTTCACCTGTTAATTGTCCCAGCAACCACGGCTGACCATACAAAGCCCGCCCAATCATCGCCCCATCGTATCCCAAGCCTAAAACCTTATTAACATCATCGATATTTTTTATATCGCCATTACCAATTATGGGAATCAGCCCGTCGGGCTTTTGTTCCAGTTTTGCATTCCCCGTATATAACTGTGATCTGGTTCTGCCATGTAATGCCGCAAAGCTTGCCCCGTTATCAGTTGCGATTTTGATTAAATCTTGCCAATTTTTTGAATTATCATCCCACCCCAAACGTGTTTTAACGGAAACAGGAATGCTAACTGACCCAACAACGGATGAAATAATTTTGCCCGCCAATTGATGATCTTTCATTAAATACGCCCCTGCTTTGGCCTTGGTTGCGACCTTTGCCACGGGACAGCCCATATTTATATCAATGAATGACGCACCGTTATCCTGCATAATTTTTGCAGCCAATCCCATTTTTTCAGGACACGCCCCAAAAATTTGTGCCCCGACTATGCCTTCGTCATCATATTTATCAAAATTTCTTAAACAGTTTTTATGCCCACCGACCACAGAATGACAAGATATCATTTCCGTTAATAAAACAGCCTTGGAAGAATACTTTCGCATAATCTTGCGAAAAGCCCTGTCTGTAATCCCAGCCATCGGTGCAGCAAATATTTGATTATTTATTTTCATTTTGTTATAATGGCATACATGTTAACAAAAATCAAAAATTTATTTGGGGTATTATCCCGTACTTTTATATCTGGGTTCCAGGGTTTCTTTGGCGTTGTGTTCATTATATTCGCAACAATTATGTTTTCCGGATTGTTTTGGGGGGATGTCAGCATTCAAAAATATATATACCAAGAATTCGTTCTGATTCGTAAAGACGCCGAATTGGAAAAACATACCGAAAAATTAAACGAATTAAAATTGCATAACGATTTAATTATGAACGCTTCGCCTGATTATTTGGAAGAAATCGGGTTAAAGCAATTGAACAAAGGCACCCCCGACACCAAAATATTGAAAATTTAATTCAATACGATAATCGCCAAATTTAAATACATAGCAAATATCAGCCAAACAATATATGGTATACCCATCCATCCCGCATATTTATTATGTGCTGCAAAAGACTTTTTCATAAATATCGCAACGATTATAAGTGCGATAATATTAAGCAACCCGACAACAGGCCAATTAAGCCCGAAATATATAAAGCTCCACAATCCGTTTAATATCATATGTGCGATGAATAACCCTACCGCCTGCTTTTTGTCTTTGTTTTTGCTGCTTAAAACCAAATACAGTGCAATCCCCAAAACAAAGAACAAAATATTCCAAACAATTGCAAAAACAAACCCTGGGGGTGTCAAAGCCGATTTGTTAATATCCCAATAAAAAGTCGCATTATTTTGGCTGGGGCTGAATTGCCGTCCAAAAAATCCCGGGATATAAGACATACCCATTGCGATAAAAAATTTAACAAAATTCATAGTTTGCCCCTTTTTATAATATTGATATAATTATGGGTTAAAAAAGTTCATTTTTAAACAGGAACTAATTCACACCCCCACATCATTGCGAAGGAACGGGGTTGACTGCTGCAATCTTTTTATTTTTTTATTGAATTTTGATAAATAAATATATATAATTCGGATTATGTGCGCCCCTAGCTCAGCTGGATAGAGCAACAGATTTCTAATCTGCAGGTCACAGGTTCGAATCCTGTGGGGCGCGCCATAAATTCAAACCCGCAATTTGCGGGTTTATTTTTATCGGGTTTTGTTTCCCAGCATTCTTTTTACAATTTCTGTGCAATGTGCCATTGTCGTATCGATAATTTCAATACCTGATGCCGATTTGATTATATTTGGCAATTCTGTACATCCCAAAACGACGCCTTTTGCACCCTGATTTTTTGCGGCTTTTATTATTTCTTGCAGTTTTTGTTCCGAAGATTTTTTAATAACACCAACGCACAATTCATCAAAGATTATGCTATTTACAATATCTTGGTTTTGCGTTGACGGCACAATCACATTGATACCGAATTCGTTTTTCAGCTTTTCTTTATAAAAAGGCTTTGTCATTGTGTATTTTGTACCCAGCAATGAAACTGTATCGATATTTTTATCTTTGATTACATTGGCTGTTGCTTCGGCGATGTGAATCAATGGGATGGATATTTGTTTTTGGACTTCGTCCGCAACCAAATGCATCGTATTTGTCGCAATCGCAATATAATCTGCACCAGATTTTTCCAATTTTTTCGCAGATGATGACAAAATTTTGCCCAAATTATCCCAATCGCCGGCACTTTGCAATTTTTCAATTTTTGCAAAATCATAGCTTTCAATTAACATTTTCGCACTATGTAATCCGCCCAATGATTCATTTATTTTTTTATTTATTATTTTATAATATTCAATTGTGGATTCATAGCTCATCCCGCCAATAATGCCAATAGTTTTCATTTTTTTGCTCCTGCTTTTTTTA
>CAYIZJ010000028.1:0-9668 GCA_964368045.1 uncultured Muribaculaceae bacterium | reverse complement strand
CAACTTGCCTGATTTCAGAAGATGTATCTTGGCCAAAATCAAAAGGCAGCATTTTTAATTTATTATGGGACGATACGAATAAATTAGCCCGTGACCCATTTATGTTAAAAAACATATTTTTTGCGATGAATAATTATAACACCGTCTTGGTCACAATGGGCGAAGGTCATTATAGAACCCAAAGACTGGTTTTAGAAAAATCATTCGGCAAACCAAAAATTGAAACACTTTTCCCAAAATCAATAAAAATGACGAATAATTAAATTTTATAAATTCTAAAATTTCTGTATGACATATTAACCATTGCGGGGGCTGGGATTTTTTATATAATGTATTTATGAAAAAAATAATAGGCTTGGTTGATTGTGATTCTTTTTTTGCATCGTGCGAACAGGCGGCGAACCCAAAGCTGTTGGACGTGCCAGTTTGCGTAATGTCACGAATTGATGACACAGGTATTGTTTTGGCTCGATCAAAGTTGGTAAAGCAAATGGGGATTAAAATGTGTGCCCCCTATTTTCAAATAAAGAATAAATTCCCCGACGTTGTTTTTGTCCCAGCCCATATGGATTTATACAAAGAAATGTCACATCAGGTCATGGAGATTTTACGCCAATTTGTCCCCGAAGTCGAAGTTGCATCCATTGACGAGGCTTATATAGATTTAACCGGCACCGATGCCGTTACGATATGTCGTAACATTCGTGAAACGATATATTCCAAATTAAAAATCAATGTTTCAATTGGGATATCAACATCAAAATTGCTGGCAAAGCTGGCCAGCGATTATGCCAAGGAAATGGGCGGCATATTTGAAATAAAATCGGACAAAATTTTGGAAACTATTGGCGATTTGGAAATCGGTCGTGTCAGCGGTGTTGGGCGTGCCAGATTGGCAAAGATGCAGTCTTTGAACATATTTACTATCAAAGATTTTTTAAATATTGATGACGGTCGACTGGAAACCATTTTTGGAATAACGGGATTGCGGTTAAAATATGAATTGATGGGAACAAATATATCCGATGTGGATTCAAACCCAACTGCCCCCAAATCAATTCAAAGCTCGCACAGGTTGGAAGATTTTACAAACAACGCCCAAATCATCCAAAACGCATTAAATCACCATTTACAAAGCGTTTGTCGGACTTTGCGAAAATGGAATGGGCGTGCTGAATATATCGGCGTTATGTTAAAATATAAAAACTTTAAATCGGTTTATAAATCCGAAAAAATTAAAATTCCAACCGACAACATGCAATCGATTTCACCAATTGTGCAACAACTGTTTAAAACATTGTTTGAAAAAAACGCAATTTATCGCAGTTGTGGTGTTATGATTGATAAAATAAATTACGATAAAACCGCCCTTGATTTATTCAGCGATAAAAGTTCGGCCCCAGACAAATTGGGTTCAGCCATAGATTCACTGGAACAAAAATTCGGCAAAGACATCGTCAAATACGGTTTTGTTTAACCGGACATAATTGATTTTTTTGAATTTTATTAAAATTTTGTTATAATATATTATACCTATATTCAAAGGATAAAATATGTATGATAAAAATAATATATTCGCAAAAATTCTGCGTAATGAAATCCCAAGCAATCGTATAATTGAAAATGAATACGCTATCAGTTTTTATGATATTAACCCATTGGCACAAACACATGTTTTAATTATTCCACGTGGCGAATATACTGACATTTTGGATTTTACAAAAAACGCCAGTGCGGATGAAAAGCTGGGCTTTTTGGATTGCTTTACCCAAACTGCAGAAAAATTAAATATATCGGACGATTTTAACATCTTATCGAATGCGGGTGCAAATGGCCCATTATCGTATCAGGAAGTATTTCATCTGCATTTACATCTTGTTGCGGGCAAACGAAATCCTGAATTAGCAACCCAATTAAACAAATATTGGAATAAATAAAATTATGAAATTTTTAAATCTTCTCTTTATCATATTTTTCACATCGATGTCGACAGGTTGCGTTACTGTACCGACTTCGACAACTGACGAACGATTGGCAAATTACACCCCAAAAATAACAGCCCAAGATTTACAATTCGACCCAAATTCAACGCCAATTGCGCAACTATACAAATCTGAATTAGAAGAAAATTGGGATAAATCGGCCGCAAACTTAATCTAAGATTGATTAACATCATTTTTCGTACGATTGGGATTTGCTCGAATGGCAACAAAAAGCATCGATTTACAAACTTATATTTACAGCAATGATTTTTCATCATTTGTTTTATTACGAGAATTGAAACTGGCCGCAGACCGTGGGGTAAAAGTTCGTATTTTATTGGATGATTACGGAACAAAATCAGATATCGCAGATGTGATGTTGTTAAACAACCACCCAAACATCGAAGTCAAAGTCTTTAACGTAATTCCAAATCGATCAAATATTTTATATTACCCACAAATGCTGATGGATTTTAACAGACTAAATTCCAGAATGCACAACAAATTGTTCATAGTCGACAATATCGCCTATGTAACCGGCGGGAGAAACATCGGCTCCAACTATTTTTATCCAGAAACAGCAAGTAATTTTTCCGACACAGATGTTTTGTTTTTGGGCGAAATGACTCATGATGCGACCAACAGCTTTAATGAATATTGGGATTATCATTTATCTATTCCTGCATCTGCTTTTGCACATGCGGACAAAGACGAAACCGTCGAAGAAACAGATAAAAGATTGCTGGAAATTTTAAAAGAAGCGGACTATGAATCAAAAGTTTATGAAAAATACGTTAAACAAGTTATAGATACTTATAATAATAAAAAATTTAAATTTTATTGGGGTTATGGAAATTTCTTGGCGGATCACCCCAGCAAAATAGATATGTCAAAAAAAGAAAAATCCGAATACAGCGGGGATATTGTCAAAGGATTGCAACATTTATGGCAAAGTGTAAATGAATCTGTTTATATTTCCGCCGCATATTTTGTCCCAGGGGAAAACGGAACAAAACAAATATCTTTAATAGAAGACAGGGGAATTGATATGACAGTTGTTACAAATTCTTTGTCTTCGACAAATGCGACAACCGTTTATGCAAAATGGGAAAAATACAGATCTGATTTAATAAATGCAGGTGCCGAAGTTTACGAATTTATGCAAGATGCTAAAAATTTAAAATCTCATGATCGTGAAAGCAAACAATCCAGCTTTTCTGTTTTGCACAGTAAATCCATTGTCTTTGATGACGAAGTCGCATGGATAGGAAGCTTTAATCTGGATCCCAGAAGTGCATATTATAATACTGAAAATGTTGCCACTTTCAGAAATGATGATTTCGCAAAAAAAATGCGTGATGCTATTATAAAAGACACACAAACTTCGTGGCACGTAACAATCGAAGATGGCGACACAGTTTGGACGGGCAAACCACAAGACTCCGAAGAAACCGAAGTTCATCACCGCAGTCCCGACACATCGATTTTTCGCAGAATATATAAATATATTTCGAAATTAGTACCAGAAAAATTGGTGTGAAAAATATCAGGATAAAAAAATTATGAACAACTTTAAAGACGCTATTGATAAAATTGAAAATTTGGATGACAACATCCAAAGTTTGAAACAGCTTTTGGGCGATAAAAATGTTGATATTTTACAAAGCTCTTATTCAGCATCCGACTTTGCAACATTATCCGAAAATATTGTTGCCGCATTAAAATACTATGATTTAATTGACATTGTTTCAAAAACAAACGACAAAGAAAAATTAGCAATGCTTTATAAAACCGCTGCTGAAAAACAAAAAGAACTTGTTAATAATAATTTTGATAAATCAGGATTGGAAGATTTATCAAAACAAATATATGACGCAACGTATGGCTTTGTCGACAAGAATCCTGAATTACAAAAAGCAAGCCAAAATTGGGCAAACATTTCATTTGAAGAACGAAAAATTTTTTGTAAAAAAGTGCTTGAAAATTTATCCAATAAATTTGGCATTCCAAATATAGATTTAATTTATGCCAATCGTGACAAGGTTTTTAACAGCAACGGCACAGGATATCCAAACGCTATGTTTGTTGCGGATGCGCCACATTCGGGTATTTTGGGTTCAATCGGACATGAATTCACACATATTTTGCAATACAGGGGAAAAACACCGGCAGGTTTTGATGCCAGCATAACCGCAATGAAAAATTATATGTTACCCGGCTTAATCGCAAACAGTGAATTTTACAATTTTGTGAACAAAGAAATTTACGAGGCATCTATAATGGAAGCCGAGGCCAGCTTTGTCGACAGTCGGATAAAATCAATGGCAATAGAAAATCGAAATATACAAATTCAAAAACCAAATATAAAAAGCAACGAAATTATTTAATAATATATTTTAATGAATTAAAAAAGCCCCAAACGAGGCCTTTATTTTTATTTAACAACAACCGGATTACCATTTTCGATTTTTTTCAAAACCGATGGTAATGTAAAAAATCTATTGGTCGTTTGTTCAATTATCCCTGTTTGTCCTTTGTATTCGGACATTTCAATCAATTGCGTCAAAGCACCGGATTTTTCCGCAGAATTTTCAAATGAATTTACAATCATTTGAATAATGTCAAACATATAAACCGCACCATAGTGATTGTTTTTTATACCGCTGTAATCTTCGAATTCTTTTGAAAAATCTTCGGACCCTGGAACCAAATATCAATTCCTAAATTATCCATTCTTCTTTTTACGATTTCCAATTCAGGCGATTCCAAAAGAAGAATATAAATATCTGGATTATTTTTTTGAATATTTGATAAAATCATTTCTGGATTTTTTTCGCCGAAATTTATTTTAACACTGTTTGTAATTTTTATTCCGACATCTTCCGCAGCATCGGTTGTTTTTTCATTGGCTTCGACACCCCAATGATTATTGGTATACAAAATCGCAGCCGATTTATATTTTTGCTGTGCTAAAAAATCCACCAACAAATCGGTTTGCTGATCCAGATAAGAATAAACCAAAACGGTATTTTTATTTTCCAATGCTGTTTTATCATTCCCAAAATTTATATGCGGAATATCTGATTCTTGTAACATAGCACTTATTGCGATACCCTGATTATTCCAATAAGAAATTATAAAATCGACTTTATCAACATTTATCAATTTTTGACCGCCCAATCTGGTTGCTTTGGCATCAAACGGGTCGGCATTTTCAACAATTAAGTCATATTTATATTTTGTATTTTTATCATCAACGGCGTCCAAAGACATCTTTAAAGCATGCTGTGCAATTTGACCACCGGTTGAATTATCGCCCGTCAAAGGCAACAATACACCTATCTTTACAACAGGTCTGACATCATTTACATCATTTTGTTTTTTTGTACCGAACACCCAAAACATTGCAGCTATAACAACTACGACGGGTAAAATCCATAATAATTTTTTCATCTAAATCTCCTTTTGATTTATTTTATTAAATTATAAATTGTGTATTTTACAAAGTCAACATTTAAACATTGAATATTGACACCCAATGCACTATATAGTTAATAATAACCCAAGGGTATAATATGAATTCAAATAAATCTGATTTGATTTTTTATCAAAATGTATATGATAACTTTGCCCAACAATTCAAAGACTTATCAAATCTAGGGGATGCCTTTGTTATAAAAGACAACAAATTTGGTCTTGGAAAAAATCAAAGCGATGATAAAAAGGCAATTCTTTTTTCGACGTTGGGTGCATTTCGCAATTTAAATAAATACAAAGAACGTTTTAAAAATCACAATGAAACCGAATTAAAGGCACGGGTTATTTTCGATGTATTGGGTGAAAACGGATCGAAATTAACGTTTGAAAAAAATGCGTTTGATGTATTGCCGTCAAAAATTACCCGATGCGAATTTTATGCGAACTTTTTTAATCGTATGGTTCGTGATGCCGATTTCGAGATAAATTATTTGGACGGATTTCAAATGATATTTATCCCATTTCGCCAAAATACAAATGACAAACCGATTGACATATCTGACGAAGATTATTTGAATATTCGATATTCACGGGCATTATATCATGAATTAACCCACATTAAATTAAACACCGGCGACGAACGAAAATGCTATGCGATTTTAAAAATTATGAAACAATACCCGCAACATTCAATGATAATCTTTGATATGTTTTTAAAACAAAGAACCCGTATGTCCAAAGTTTTCAAAACTATGCGGGATATTGAACATGGGGTGCGAAAACCCGTTCGTTGTGGAATTGAAACATATCTGATGCCGACGACCTTTGGTAAACTAAAACCTTATGCGAAAAATCCATCAACTATACCGGATTCAGATACCGATTTATTAAATCTGGTTTTTGATATTACAAAAAAATCTGACTTTACCGATAAACAATGGCGTGATTTAAAAAATCTATTAAAACAAAACGATATAACATCGCCCGACATTCAACAAACCGAAATTGCACAAATATGTGTCAATGCACGAAACAATTTACAAAAATAATTTAATCCTTAAATTCACACACGACCAAATATGTCGCATATATATTTGTTAACACTTATTTTTTCGAACCAGAAAAACCATGGGAATTTTCAACTTTGGAAAAAATACTAAATGAAATATTCGAAGAATACGGTGCCGAACAAAAAATCCGAATTTCAACCGTCCCTATGAAAAACAGTATTGCGATTGAAATACCACATAATAATAAAAAGCTTATAAAATTTGATGAACTGGTTAACAGCACCGAATTCAAAGAATCAAACGCCGCATTACCCATTGCAATGGGTATGGATACAGCCGGCAAACCATTTATTAACGATCTGCATTGCGAACCACATATTCTGGTTGCGGGTCGCACAGGATCCGGCAAATCTATATTTATGCAATCAATTTTAATGTCATTGATGTCACGACATTCCGCTGACGAATGTAAATTTGTAATCATTGACACAAAGGGTGTTGATTTTGAAAGATTTGAAAATTCAAAACATTTATACCTGCCATATACTACGGTCTCGAAAACTGGCATAATACATTTGCAAGCAGCCGTCGCCGAAATTGACAATCGTTATGCGATTTTGAGAAAATTCGAAGTTCAAAACATAACAGAATATAATAAAAAAAATCCCGACAATAAAATGCCATATATCATTGTTTTGGTTGATGAATTGGCCGATTTAATGTTGACATCTGAAAAAGACACTGAATACTGTATCCAAAAAATTGCACAAAAGGCTCGTGCGGCGGGCATACATATGATTGTTGCAACACAACGCCCAAGTTCGGACGTGTTATCTGGAATTATCTTGGCCAATTTTGCAACACGCATTTCTTTTCAGGCACGAAACAATCGTGACAGTATAACAACATTGGGAGAAATTGGTGCGGAAAAATTATTATCGTGCGGCGATATGTTGTACAGCCAAGCCGGCCGAACCCCAGTTCGCATTCATGCCGGATTCATAGATGACAGTGAAGTTGAAAATATTTCAGAAGAAGAGTCTGCAAATGATGACTTATACGAACAAGCAAAAGCAATCGTTTTAAAAGATAAAAAACCTTTGATTTCCCATGTGCAAAAAAAATTGGGAATAGGATATAATCGGGCCTATGAATTGATTATGCAAATGGAAACAGACGGGATTATTTCCACCCCAGATGCAGAACAAAAAAGACACATACTGTAAAAATATAGGGGTTTATTATGGAATACTACGAAGAAGATTTTGAACAGACACATGATGATTCTGCCAAGTTAAAGCGGGGACGGAAAACATATTACACATTTAGTGATATGGAAAATGCAATTAACCAGAATGATTTTGAATTGGTAAAACAACTTTTGTTCAAAGGTTGCAAATTGACCGGTCGTAGACATTCCATAATAACTGCATTGGACATCGCCTTGGCACAAAACGAAATCAATTTGGACATAGTAAAATATCTTTTTTATATGGAACAAAAGAAAATAAATTTTTTGAATTTTGAAAAATTGGATTTTAATTCCGAAAACATATTTGATTCATTATTATCAAAAAAAGATTTAACTATTATATTAAAACGTATTTTAAGCGGTCATACCAGTAATACGAAAGCCTGTTGTTCATTGATAAAATCAGGTGCAACATTTCCAAAAAATCATGATGATAAAATATACTTTTTGTTACAATTAGCCGCAAGAGGAGATTTTGAATTTTTCGAATTTTTTTCAAATCAAAATGGCTATACCATCAATGACTTGAAATCAAAATTTATTACAGATTTTCTATCCGAATTGATATGGCGAAAAGCTCAAGACAATGATGCTGATAAAACTATACTTTATTTTTTGAACCGTGGAATGGATGCGAATGGAAAACTCGGCGAACCGTTACGTGCGGCAATTAAATTAAAAAATAAAAAAATTATTAAACTGTTGTTAAAATATGGTGCAAACCCAAACGTATCAAACACCCCAATAGATTTCGCCAAAGATTTGGGGGACAAAACAATTGTCAATATATTAACCAATTTATAATCAAATTGACACAAACAAATGCTCAACATATAATCAGTAAAAAGGAGAAAAGATGTTAATTAAAAATTCAGATTCCAAATTAAAATGTATTTCACATTTTGATTTACTTGGGACAAAAGAAACAGCATTATGCAAAGCACTCGCTTATACCATATCAAAAGACACCGACGTATTTTTAGATATTCTATCCACACTTTTTAATATAAGACGTGATAATAAAAATTTTATTTCGTCATCTATTCAAATCGAGAAAGCGTATAAATCAGGTCGTACAGACATAGAAATAAAATTTAACAAAGATGATAAAACTTATCATATAATTTTTGAATGCAAAGTAAAAAGAAATACAGTCGGTGCAATACAAAACGGGAAATACGTCGGCTGTTTTGATAAAAATACTCATAAAAAAATACTTTGCTTTTTAACTCAGGATGTTCCAAGCAACCGTATTATACCAGAAGCAAAAGATAATAATATAGACATAAAATATTATAACTGGTCGAACATTCTTTCTATTATGGAAAGCATACAAAAAAAATCTGAAACAGTTCAGGATTTTATTAACTATTTTAACAAAGGATACAAAATGAAAACATTCAAAGAAATTTTAGTTCAAGATTTAGGTGATAATAATGAAATAAACAGACTGGCAAAAAACTTCATATACAGAAGAGACTCTATAACAGGAACCCCTTTGTACTTTGCACCGTATTTCACAAAAAAACAAAGTACTGAGACAGAAGGATTAAATCGAATATACGACATTGTTGGTGTTATTACAGGGACAGCGGCAGATATTTTAGCCAATATAGAACAAATAAACGGATTTGCAGAAATGCATTCCGAAGAAAAGGAAGAGCAAAAAAAACGTATCGAAATTTGGAAATCTGGCATAGAAATTGATTCCAAAGACGAAAAAGAACATACATACTACTTCCTAGGAACACCGCAATCACTTGGAAAATCTTTGTTAAAAGATGGCGGGACTGAAAAAGGAAGGGGAAAAAATTGGATTGCTGCAATGATTCCTAAAAACAGATGTATTACTTTCAAAGATTTATTAGCACAAATGAATAAACCAGAACAAAAATAAAAAAGCCCGAAAGGGCTTTTTTTATTCATTAGTTTTATGATTTATTTGAC
>CAYIZJ010000027.1:0-10062 GCA_964368045.1 uncultured Muribaculaceae bacterium | reverse complement strand
CCGACCAAAGCGTTATGAGCGCTCCGCTCTAACCAACTGAGCTACTGACCCAACGGAAAATATTATACATAGATAAATATTTTTTTCAAGATAAAAAATTTTTTATTATACTTTTTTTATCTTTTATGCAATCATACCCAATGTTATGGAAAATAAAATACCGATTTTAAACGAAATTCAAATGAAGGCTTTTGATTCAATCGAAAATTCCGGCGATAATATGCTGGTTCTGGGTCAGGCGGGTACAGGTAAATCGACTTTTGTTAATTATTTAAAATCGGCATCAAAAAAAAGAATTATAACCGCATGCCCAACGGCTGTGTCGGCATTGAATATCGGCGGGCAAACCATACATTCGCTTTTTCAAATTCAACCACGGGATTTTATCGCACCCGAATTATTAAAATTAAAAGCCAAAACAAGAAATATTTTATTCGCAGCCGATTTGTTAATATTAGATGAAATTTCTATGATTGCACCGGATTTGTTGGATGCGATTGATATACTTGCACGTCAGGCACGTCGTAATAATTCGCCTTTTGGTGGGTTACAGGTCTTGGCCATCGGTGATTTATTTCAATTGCCGCCTGTTATTACAAATTCTGCACAGGATTATTATTTGGAATCATACGAACATAAAAATGCTTATTTTTTTGACAGCTTTGTTTATAAACGTGCAAAGTTTCAGGTCGCAAATTTTGATTTAGTATACAGACAAAATGATCAAGAGTTATTACAAAATCTGGTTCGGTTAAGAAATGGCGATATGTCGTCTTTGGAATATTTTAATGCTTGTACAATTGCGGATGAAAATGTTCGTGAAAATGCGGTTTTGATTACCCCGTTCAAAGCAGTCGCCGAAAGAGTTAATGGTTCACGGCTTGCCCAAATTGATGCACCCGAGGTTTTGTACAAAGGTGTCTTGGAAGGGAACTTTGCGGAAAAAGACACACCCGCACCACCGAATTTGATATTAAAAGTCGGGGCTTTGGTGGTGTTTGTTAAAAATGGCGATAAATGGCATAACGGTTCAATGGGTGTTGTCAAAGAAGTTACCGCACGATATATTTTGGTTGGATTATTAACCGATGACAAAGAAGATGTTAAGGTAAAACCAGAAAAATGGGAAAAAATTGAATATTCGTATGATGAAAACGGCCGGTTAAAAGAAAACGAAGTTGGATCATATCGTCAATTTCCATTAAATTTGGGGTATGCAATGACTATTCACAAAGCACAGGGAAAAACTTTGCCGGCGGTAAAAATTGATATATCCCGTGGTGCCTTTGCCCATGGTCAAACGTATGTTGCATTATCCCGAACACGTTCAGGTGCCGATATGCACATATCCAGCCCATTAAAAGAATCCGACATTATTTTTGATAATAGAATTCTGGAATTTATATCACAAAATTCATAAAGTCTTTTCCATAATAATTGCATCCACGCCATTGTAATATTTTGGGCGGGTGCCAACAGATTCAAAACCCAATTTTTTATATAAATTTATCGCAGGTGCGTTTTGGATTGATACTTCTAAAAAGATTTTTTGACCGCCCGATTTTTTAATCTCGGCCATTGCGATTCCGATTAAGGCCTCGCCAATTCCGGTTTTTCGAAATTCTGGGGCGGTGCCTAATGTGATTATTTCGGCTTCAATCCCAACCAATCGCCATACAATAAAACCATTGTCGGACGCAATAATTTCACAACCCGATTTTTTCAAATCCATAAAATCATCGGCTGTCCAATTTTTATCCGGAAAGCATTGGGAATGTAAAGAAACTAGGCTTTCGAGCATTTTTGGATTTCCGCATAGCTGGGACGTAAATACATCGGGATTAACGGTTCAATTGGATGATTTAATTTTTTGATGATTATATCAACACCACGCAATAAATTAAAAGGTCGATGACCAACTGTTTTTGGATAATTCATCTGAAACGTTTCGATTTGTTCAATTGGCATAGTGCCAGGTTCCAAATCATGAGCGGATACAAACAAATCGTCACGACCGGAATCTATTGCAACAAAGGCATCCGGATTGTCCGCCAAATATAATTCAAATGCGTTAATCCCAACAACTGGTATTTTTAATCCGATTGATAATCCTTTGGCATATGCCAATCCCAATCGAATTCCGGTAAAACTGCCCGGTCCCGTTACCGCACCAATCGTTGTGATATCAGACCATTTTACATTATTGTCGGATAAAAACTGTTCCGCAAATTTCGGCAAATCAACAGATTGTTTTGTGCTTTCGAATTTTTGTATTTTATCATCCAATACAAATTCAATAAAACCCGAAGAAGATGAATTTATTATAAATATCATTTTTTATTGTCTGGCTGCGGATGAAAATCCAATCTTTTTCGACAATCCAATGGATTTACGATAAGATAGTAATTCATCGATTTTTTCAATTGTAAATTCGGTTTTAACGTCTTCGCCATTGTTGTCCAACAAAGATTTACGAAGCATTGCGGTTATTTCACGTTTTAATTCACGTACCCCCGCTTCGGAAGTATAGTTTTCAATAATATGTTTAATAGCTTCATCCGAAATCGTAATGTTTTCCATTGCCCAACCTGTATCAGTCGCACTGCGAGACAACAGATGTTCACGGGCGATTTTTAATTTGTCTTCGGTTGAATACCCTGGGATTTCAATTATTTCCATACGGTCTTTTAATGCCGCCGACATATTCAAAGAATTTGATGTGGCAATAAATAACACGTTGGACAAATCAAAGTCGACTTCCAAATAATGATCACGGAAAGTTTTATTTTGTTCTGGATCCAAAATTTCCAATAACGCAGATTCCGGATCACCACGATGATCATGACCCATTTTATCAATTTCATCCAAAACGATAACGGGATTGTTTGCGCGGGCCCGTTTTAGTGCATCCATAATGCGACCTGGTTGGGATGCGATATAAGTTTTTCTGTGTCCACGGAAATGGGATTCGTCGGATATTCCGCCCAATGAAATTCTGTGATATTTTCGACCCAATGCACCAGCAATAGATTTACAAAGAGATGTTTTTCCAACCCCTGGGCTGCCCATAAAGCATAAAATGCTGCCGCCTGGAGTTTTTGTTTTCTTCATAACAGCGATATGTTCCAAAATTCTGGTTTTAACCGCATCCATTCCAGAATGTTCGGAATCCAAAATCGATTTGGCTGTTTGTAAATCAATGTCTGAATCATCGGATTTACCCCAAGGCATTGCCAATAATTCATCCAAATAAGCCTTTAATAAACCGCCTTCGTTAGACATCGGATTTAATGATTTCATTCTTTTCCAATCCTGCATCGCTTTTTCTTTGGCGGATTTTGGCATTTTGGATTCTTGGATTTTTTTACGCATCGATGAAGTATCCATTAAATCATCATCGTCATCGCCCAATTCTTTTTGAATTGCACGCATTTTTTCCTGTAATATGGCATCCCGTCTTCCGCCTTCTAGTTGGGCATGAACACGACGGTTTATGGAAGCTTCGATTTTGGCGGCTTCGATTATGTATGTCATTTGTTCCAACAGTATTAACAATTTTTTATACCAAGAATTTTCAGACAATATCGATACAGCCGCATCAATATCTATGTCGTACATTTGTATCATAGAATCAATAAATGCGGGCAGGGGATAATTATTTATAACACCACGCAATTTGTCGGTTTTTATTTTTTTTGAAACGGCCAATTCTTGGGCCAGTTCAGAAATCTTGTCTTTTAATGCTATGATTTGGTCGCTTTTGGCTTCGTCCGTCATAATAATCGGGGTAATGTTTCCAGAAAATAAACCATTTTGAACAGTAATATCGTCAATTTGAACCGCTGATTTTGTATGAACAATACAATGCAAAGCCCCATCCGGCATACGTAACATTTGTGCGATGTCGCCATATGTGCCGACTTTGTGGATGTCGCCCCCACTTAATGGATAATTCCAAGTGTTCTGAGCTGTCAAAACAATCTTGTTATTCAGTGCGACGGCTGTTTCAATACAGGTAATAGATAACGGATTATCAATGTACACAGGGATGGTAAGCCCAGGGTGAACAATCAAATCACGAAGTGGTAATATATATTCTTTCATAGCTTTGTAAATATAATCATTTAATTTTATTTTTCAAGGATAAATAAAAAAATCCTGTAATAAATACAGGATTTTAATCAAAGTTATAACTTTTAAAAATTAACGACGACGATTGTGGTTAAAATTAGCAGCTCTTTGTTGTCCGCCAGATTTTTTAACCAAATAACGTGCAGACATCAATACCAACCATTCAACAGACAAAGCTGCGACATAGAAGATTGCTTTTTCGCATGGGATGCTTGTTACAACATAAACGAATTGTGCAACAAAAGAAATATACAACAAAGCGAACATTGAATTAAAAAATACTTTTTTTACTTTACTTAACATTATTATTTACCTTTTTCTATTTTTTTATTTTACTTTTTTTACAAAACCCTGTGTTTGTTGTGACAGGCACACAGGAAAGCCCCGCAAAAGCTTAAATAAACAAGGCCAACAATTGCCGGCGTTGTTCGGTGCCTAATTAGGCAGCCATTGCAAGGCGAACGTTGTCGTTCGCAGCGATATTTTCGCCATTCAGTTTTTAGTTAGCTTTTAACGACGCCATGTCGAATTCAATCAATTTGTCTTTTGTCGCCTGTCGAATCTATGTCAGCCCCATAAGTATAATTTATATAAAAATGGTGGAGCTGTGGGGTACCGCCCCCCAGTCCAAAACGATTATTCCACAACGAGTTCAGAATCATCACTGTAAACAGCAAAATATATTATAGTGTTTATTTGTTGAAATTGCAAGTTTTTAAGTTATAATGACTTTATGAAGTTCTTAGATAAAGCAAAAATTTTTGTAAAAGCAGGTAAAGGGGGCAATGGTTCCGCCAGCTTTCGTCGTGAAAAATATATTGAATACGGTGGCCCAAACGGTGGTGATGGTGGTCGTGGTGGCGATGTTATATTTCGTGCAGTTCCAAATGTAAATACTTTGATTGATTATCGTTTTCAAACAAAATTTTTGGCCGAAAATGGTCAACATGGTATGACCAAAATGCGAACCGGTGCGTCCGGCGATACTTTGGTATTACAGGTTCCAACCGGTACGGTTATTTTATCCGAAAACGAAGAATTCGAATATGCCGATTTAAACGAAGACGGGGCAGAATATCGTGCAGCACGTGGTGGTAACGGTGGTTGGGGTAATTTACATTTCAAAAGTTCAACCAACAGGGCCCCAAAACAGGCAAACGACGGATTGCCAGGGGATGAAAGAACGCTTGTGTTACGATTGAAATTGATTGCGGATATTGGATTGGTGGGTTTTCCAAATGCGGGCAAATCGACTTTGTTGGCGGCTGTGACTGCGGCACGACCAAAAATTGCAAACTATGCTTTTACAACATTACATCCGCAATTGGGTGTTATGTACGCACATAATCGTGAATTTGTTAT
The DNA here is from genome assembly GCA_964368045.1 of uncultured Muribaculaceae bacterium. Lineage (GTDB taxonomy): Bacteria > Pseudomonadota > Alphaproteobacteria > Rs-D84 > Rs-D84 > CAUTNA01. The sequence continues at coordinate 4,569 of CAYIZJ010000027.1, read as the reverse complement.
GGTGGATTTACCGGGGTTAATCGAAGGGGCCCACGAAGGCGTCGGATTAGGTGACAGATTTTTGGGTCATGCCGAACGTACAAAAATGATTTTACACGTAATTGATGCAACGGAATCGGATTGGGGCAATCGATATTCTTTGATACGTCACGAAATGGATTCATACGGCGGTGGATTGTTGGATAAACCTGAATTTGTTGTTATCAATAAAATCGATTCGGTCGAAGACGATGAATTTGCCGAAAAAATGACTGCATTTAAAAAATCTTTTGGGAGAAAGGCCAAACCTGAAATCATTTCGATTTCAGCAGCGGGCAGATTGGGGATAGATGAAATGATTTCAAAAATCGAAACCAGATTTTTGGACATAACCGATAAACCAAAAGGTATAATAAATGACGACGAAGACATTAACGGAATTGATGATTGAATACACAATCGAAAATAATAATGTTATAGAAGAAGCACACAAAATCAGATTGCAAAATATGCAAAATGTCCAATTGCAGCAAAAAATAGAAAACGAAGCTATTTTTACAAATCCAGATGTCTATAAAGCGTGGTGTGCAAAGCGTGAAAAAAACAAAAAGTTCAATTATCCTTTTAAACAACACACTAAAAACGTTGGAATCGATTTTCCCGATTATATTTATGTTTATGATTCCCAAGATTTAAAGCACCAATTAAATATTTTTCCTGCGGGCAGCGTACAATTTTATGACAATCAATGGTATTTATTAAATCCTTTGCCGGATAAAGAAATAATAAAATTCAACAATAATACTTTTTTTGTAAAAGAAGAAAAATTATGTTTTGAAAATTTATCGCACGAAGATGTAAAAGCAAATATGCTATTTTTAACTGAAAATTATCCGTATTTTTCAAAATCCGATTTTGATTATTACAAGGCTAAAATTATAAACTGTAATCAAAACGGTCTGGTAAAAGAGCATGTCGAATATGTTTGTGCGGCGGATAAAAATGGAAATTATGGTTTGGGTGTTAATGATACAGTTGCGACATTGTTTTTGTTAAATAGTATTTATGAAAAAACAAAATAAAAGGATGTGGGTTATGATTGATTTGTGCGTATTAAAAAATGCTTTGTCGCATCACGAAAAGTATTCTGAAAATATAAAAAAAGCAGATATAATTCGCAATTCCTGTTATCTTGATTATAAAAAGAAACAAGATAATGAAAAAATTGAAAAATATTCTAATCCGGATTTGATGCATGAAATAAATGCCCGAAAAGAATTTAATGAAAATTATTTAATCAACAGCAATTTATCACAAGGTCAATATAACATAGGTATTAAAATTCCGGACGGAATTTATGCTTTTGATGAAACGGGCGTATTGTTTCCGGCAAACGAATTCCCCGAAGGTTCATTGAAATTCAATTATAATAATTGGTATATTCAAAAACCTTTTACACAAACCCCGATAATTATCAAAAATAAATCATATGTTATAAACAAGCCATATGTTTTAGTAAAAGACAATATGCAGCGAATTAAAAATTTAAATGGCAACATCGATGTTTTTTATGGTTCCGAGCTGGGGGTTGGTCTGTTTGGGATTTCAAAATTAAAAGATATGATTATTTTTTCTTTGGATTCTGAATGTGTCATAGCGGATAACGGTTTTAATGGTGCTTATGAAAAGTTTTTGGTGGATTATTTTAATAAAAACAACAAAAAAGAACAAAACCCAATGGTTAAATTTAAATCTTTGATAGAAGCCGTAAATAGTCTTTGCGTTTTCAATCAAAATTTGATAAAATAGCAGAACATAAATACAAAGGAGAAAAACAATGGTTTCAATTAAAGGGACACAAACAGAAAAAAATATTTTAACAGCTTTTGCTGGTGAATCTCAGGCTCGCAATCGCTATGTATTCTTTGCATCCGCTGCGAAAAAAGAAGGATTCGAAGCAATCGCAAAAGTATTTCTTGAGACAGCGGAACAAGAAAAAGAACATGCATCAAGATTGTTCAAATTCTTAGAAGGCGGGGAATTGGAAATTACAGCTGCTTTTCCGGCTGGAAAAATTGGTACAACTGCTGAAAATTTGGCGGCCGCTATTTATGGCGAACACGAAGAAAATACAGATATGTATCCAAAATTTGCCGAAGTTGCAGCAAGTGAAGGCTTCGTTGCAATCGCAGAAGTTTTGAAAAACATCGGTTTGGCCGAAAGATATCACGAAGCTCGTTTCAAAGCTTTGTTAACAGCTATTGAAAAAGACACTTTATTCAAAGCAGATAAAGATGTTATGTGGCGTTGCACAAACTGTGGTATGTGGCATATCGGAACAGAGGCACCAAAAGTATGTCCTGCTTGCTTGCATCCCCAAGGGTACTTTATCAGCGAAGGTATCGCATCAGAATGTGAAACTTCCGAAGGTTTTTGTGAATTCGCAAAAATGTAATCAGATGATTTAAATTAAAAAATCCCGTAAATTTACGGGATTTTTTTTAATTCTTTTCTAATTCTTCCAGATAGTCTTCCAGTTTTCTTATCGAACTGTGGGCACAATTAAATCCTGTCCAGTTTAATAATTCTGCCCCTGTTTTTTGATCTGCAATTGATACACTGTAATCCCACATATAAAAACCAGAAAACAAACAAAATACAGGATGAAATTTTTCAGTTTTTTCACGGACATTGACAATATATCGGGCACCCATTGTATTTGATTTTTCAATGTTTATATTGTCATCATTTGAAATGGTTTCTGAATATACCTTTTTGCCAACAACAACTTTGTAACCCCTGTCTTCCATTACGGATTTTATATGATGTTTCATTGTGTATCCACCACGGTCGGCATAAAATAGCTGTGTTGTGTCCATAGTGTTTGGTTTTATATAAACAGAATTGCATGCAGTTAACATTGTTGCAAACAAACAAATGATTGAAATGTTTTTCATAAATACCCCTTAATCTGGCGTTCCCAGCAGGACTTGAACCTGCAATAAAGCCTTCGGAGGGCTTCGTTATATCCAATTTAACTATGGGAACATAACCGTATTATAAACGTTATGATGTAAAAATCAAATGCTTATCGAACGTTTTATTTTTTTTAATAATGTTTTTAAACCAACCAATGTATGTGTATAGGTCAAATTTGTTTCCGGCAATTCGTATTTTTTATCCCGTATCAAACCAAATAATTTTCGGTCTTCGGGGGTGCGATAAAAGTTAAACATAAAAAATCGATAATTTGAAATGTACACACCTTCTAAATCAATAATTGCTTTGATGGAATTGTCCGGATTTAACAATATGTTTTTACTGTGTAAATCACAATGATGGGGATTTTTGTCGCCAATGTTATTAAGCCAGAAAAAGGCTCGTTTTAAAAAAATGTTCACATAATTATCCGAAAAAAGAATCTTGTTATGAATATCGATTGATTCAACATCACGGAATTCAGTCAAAGGAATTGCACGAATTTTTTTTATTATTTGGGCCAAATCGTTTGCGACTTTGTTATAATCATCATCTGACATATGATATGATTTTTGATGAAATGTTTCGCCGCAAATATACGGGTAAGACATAAAATTCACATTTTGATAAGTATAAGATTTTATATCGGGGACATTGATATCGTATTTTAATAAAATTTGACTGATTTTGCTGCTTCGCTTGGATGTTTCTTTGTGTGAAAATTTAAAAATATATTTTTGATTATCAATAGGGTTGCGTGCGGTAAGGATATGGCTGCGATTGCCTTGTTCAGGCAAAGGCTTTATATTATAAGCGTTTTGACAAACTGATTTAATTGCCTGTGTAAAAAAATCTGTTTTCATTTTTAACCTTTTTTAAACCCCAGCATTGCCAACATAAAGTCGTCCAAATCACCGTCCAAAACCGCATCAGAATCGGATTTTTCAACATTTGTTCGTACATCTTTGACCAATTGATACGGATATAAAACATAGTTTCTAATTTGTGAACCCCATTCGATTTTCTTTTGTGATTCTTTGTTTGCGGAATCGATGGCTTCACGTTTTTTTAATTCCAGTTCGTATAATTTCGAACGTAACATCTTCATCGCCATATCACGATTTTGAATTTGAGAACGTTCATTTTGACAGGTTACAACTGTGTTTGTCGGAATATGTGTTATACGAACCGCAGAATCTGTTTTGTTAACATGTTGTCCACCTGCACCAGATGCACGATATGTATCAATGCGTAAATCTTTGTCCTGGATATCTATTTCGATGGAATCGTCCACGTCCGGCCAAACATCAACGGATGCAAAGCTGGTTTGTCGTTTGCCGTTTGCATTAAAAGGTGAAATACGAACCAAACGATGAACCCCAATTTCATTTTTTAACCAACCATATGCACGAAGCCCCGATATGCGAAATGTAACGCTTTTTATTCCGGCAACATCACCAATGTGTTCATCAACGGTTTCGATCCCAAAATTATGTCTTTCGGCCCATCTTTGATACATTCGTGAAATCATCATCGCCCAATCCATGGCCTCGGTTCCGCCGGCACCAGCCTGGATAAATAAAAAAGCACTGTTTGAATCGGCGGGCTGGT
>CAYIZJ010000026.1:0-10094 GCA_964368045.1 uncultured Muribaculaceae bacterium | reverse complement strand
AACAAGAATCTTATCAGCACTGCCGGTTGTTAAATCAACGTCTATGCTGTACAAAGAATCAGATAAAATAGTGAATGTATCACCCATATTATATGAATTTGTGGAACCGTTTCTTAAATCCATATGTGCAGAATCTAATGACAGTGTTGAACCTGTATCAAAAGTTGCAAGTTCAGATAACTGCAATGTACCGTTTTTTACAGATACGTTATTATATGTAACATCTTGGTTAAAAGTTACATTTCCTGTGATGTCTATATTTCCGATGTCAGATGTTATCCCTGTAATCAGATCTTCGAATTTTACCTGATAATTATTTTCGGTTGTAATTGTTATATCGCCTGAATTATAAATATTGCTGCCTAACCGCATATCGGTTGAATCAAGTGTTATATTAACCGTTCCATCGTTTTCAATTCCGTAATCAGAAAAAGAATAATACTCGGACACATTAAATAGGTTTAATGTTTGGTCGGCCCCAATGTTAATACCGTTGTATCCGCCGCCATTTATTGCAAAGTTATTTCCGATAACGGATAATATATCGCCAACTAAATCATCCAGATTTTCTGAAACATTTTCGATTTCTGACATGTTGTATGCTTTGTCATTTGAATCCATTTTTACCAATGATGCCAATGTCGTCGTATTCGTTGACATAATTTGCAATATACCTTGTTTGCCGTATGTATTGTCAAAATCGTATGATACAGCATCATATCCAGCTGTGATGACTTCGTTCGGATCCAATCGGATTGCAGCCTGTGTATTCGCATTGTCGGATAATAAAACTTCGGTTGTACCAGATTTATCTGTTAATATATTTATATTGTTCAAATTGATAACGAATGTATCTGTGTTAATTGTGTCTGCACTTATTTTGTCGGCTGTACCGGCAAGCAAATCAACATCAATTGAATAGTTTATTGTGCCTTCTAAACTTAATGATTTAAAATCGATGTCTTGGATTATATTGTTTTGTAAATCCAAACCTGAATCAGCCGCAAAAGTAACACCCGCTGTGGCAAAAGGATTTAATGTTGCAATATTTATGTCCCGTGAACCGATGTCTGAGTAATCGTTTGCTGTGTATATGTTTTCTTTACCAATCAGCAGTGTCCCTGAATTGATTTTTAAATTCGCATTATTGAAATTATCATTAACGATTAGATTCCCATCCAAACCAGTAAGAGAGGAAAACACTGCATGTTCTCCTGTGTCATTGCTGGATGTCAAAGAATCATTGAATATAATATCGTATCCATTTTTACTAATCAGATTTAATTCAGACCCAGACATAACATATATAGCCTGATAAATTTTTGAATCTGTTTCGACGTAATTTCCGGAAAAATAAATGTCTTTGGCATCGGCTTCGATGTTTACTGTTGAACCTGTAACCATATAAATCGCCCCACCATCAGTGGAATCTGAACCTGATACATAATTGTCCAAAAAGTTACCGGAAATTTTGGATATTTCAGACCCGCTGCTGGCGTAAATTGCACCGCCTTGGGCTCTGGAATTGGTTGAAATTGCTCTGTTTTGGATAAAGTCGCCAGTTACGGATGAAATTGTCGATGATCCTAAATTCATTATAGCCCCACCATGTGCGGAATAATTATTGGTAGTAACATAATTGCCCGTAAAATTTCCTGTGATATTAGCTATTGCAGAGCTTTCATTGAAAATCGCACCACCCGATGAATTGGAATTCGCCGAAGTAGAATAATTAAGCGAAAAATCACCGATGATATCTGCGATTGTGCTAAGATTATTATTTGCAATTGCACCACCTGTTGTGGTTGCGGAACCAGATGCATAATTTCCTGTAAAGTTTGCATTTATATCACCAATATATGCAGTGTTATTATAAATCGCACCACCCGATGCAGTGGATGTAAAAGACGATACTTTGTTATGAGCAAAAGAACCCGATATTTCAGTGATTTGTGCTTCGTACCCATTGTATATGGCACCGCCCAGAACATTTGCCACATTGTTTGTGAAAACAGAATTTTGTATGTTTGCAACTGCCATGTTTGAATAGTTATAAATCGCACCTCCGACCGTTGCAAGATTGTTGTTAAAAGTGGTCGTTGCGGTGTCATCTGTTGTGTTTATATATAATTCGCCTGCTGTGTGATTTCGAATTGCACCACCCACCGCATTTGATGCGGTCGGCAGTCCGCCTGATCCTTGGTTGTTGTCAAATGATCCGCCTGTTATATTTAATACACCTATATTTCCAATTGTTCCATTGCGGTTGTTCGTAAAAGTTGAATTTGTAAAAGAAGCCGTTCCCGCATTTGACAAAACTGCTGAACCAAAAGATCCGCCTATATTAGCGTTAAATTGGGAATCAGTTATGTTCATAACTGCATCCAGATTTACGCCCGCCGAATTCATAGTAACGCCATTTCTAAGAACGCCACCAGCACTGGAAGAAGCGTTGTTTGTGAACACCGAATTTGTAATATTTACTGTTCCGTCATTTGCGGCAAAACCACCTGTGCCAGTTGTTATGAAATTATAGATACTTGATACATTAAGTACAGATAATGTTTGTCCGTCTTGGACATATACTCCGTTAAAAGAATTTCCATTGATTGTAAATCCTGTGTTACTGTCGATGGGTTTGTTGCCAACAATATCCAGTGTTAAACCGTTCAAAGTTCCCAAATTTCCTGAAATTGATTGGTTGGCACCAAATGCAAATGTTTTATTTTCATCAGTTGAATTTATTGCCCAATTTAAATTTGGATAAGTAATTGCACCAAAAGCAGAACCCAAAGTACCGCAAAAAAAGCACGCAAAACTGGACGATAAAACAGTTTTCTTCATATAATATTCCCCCTACATTAACACTTCATTATACCATTTTTTTTGCTTTAAATCAACAGGAGGCGGGTGAAAAATATTAAAATATGTTGGCAATCATATTATCCAAAGTCTTGCCATCGGATGGGCCGTCATATACAATATGGCCTGAATTTATAATTATTGAATTATCGGTCAAAGGCAATAGTGTTTTTAAATTATGTTCAACTATTACAAAGCCTGTATTTAATTCACGATTTAACTGGGCGATTTTTTGAAATGTTTCGGATATCAATTTTGGTGATAATCCAATTGATGGTTCGTCCAACAATAATGTTTTCGGATTGTTAATCAATCCCCGTGCAATTGCCACCATTTGTTGTTGGCCACCCGATAAATTTCCAGCCCTGTCATCCAATCTTTTAATTAAATCGGGGAAATGTTTTAATACTTCGTCCAATTTTTCGGGGAATTGTTCACGGGATTTCCAATGATGCGTTGCAATCATAATATTATCACGAACCGTCATATCGGGAAAAACTCTTTGTTTTTGACCAACCATAAATAATCCGTTTTTTAACCATTCATTTGGGCTGGGTTTTATTTTTTTACCATTATATGAAATGTACCCCGATGATGTTTTTACCAATCCCATTATCGTTTGCAACAAAGTCGTTTTACCACATCCATTGGGGCCCATTATAACGGTAATTTTTGTTGGGTCAATTTTGCACGAAATGTTGTGTAAAATTGTTTTATCCCCATAACCTGATGTAATGCTTGATAAAGTTATCATATTATTTCAAAGCCGTTGGTTTTCCATCAATGATTTGACGCAATAATGTTGGTACGAAAATATCACCAGTTTTTTTGTTTAATTCCAATTTACCAAAAGGACTGTCATGACCATCTGTATTTTCGTTAATTGATTTGATAACTTGTGATGGGGTTGGCTTTTCGTCCGTTCCAATTTTTTCATACGCATTTGTTATTAACATCAGCATAGCATATACATATTCGCTGTAATATGTTGAATCCGAACCGATGCGTTCGTTGAATTCAGATTTAAATTCTTCGTTTGCGGTTGCTGTTTCCAGTCCCCACATACCTTCGACCAGCTTTTTATCAATCACAGTTTCTGGGAATTGAAATCCTGTTAACGGTATATCAATATTTTGTTTTTTTATCGCCATTGCGAATAAATCACTTTCTGGTGGATTTGTTGAAACAATAATCATATCCGGTTTTTCGGCGGCGATTTTATGAACCAATAATGTAAAGTCTTTTTCGCCGGCGTTAAATTCATAATGTCCGGTAACGATGATGTCTGTATTTTCTTTTAATTGTTTCATCACTTCTTTGGAAGGTACAATATGCGATACTTCGATTTGATTAACAACAGCGACTTTTTTTATGCCGTCTTTTTTTAATTTTTCTACCATCTTTGTGACACCCGCCGGTGTGTCAACAGTTATGCGGAAATTGTAATCACCCAGATTTCCAGAATCATCGATACAAAAATTAAAAGTCGTTATTTTGTTTTTATCTGTAATAGGTGTGATTACCTGTGCCACTGATGATAATATATTTGCAAAAACATCCACATTGTCCATCGATATGCGTTTGTTCACAGCGTTCAAAGCAGCATTTGGATTTAATTGAATGTCTTCGAATTCAACATTATATTTATATTTTGCATTCGGGTTTTGTTTTTCAAATTCAGACACATACCAATCCGCAACTGATTTGCTGGTTTGTCCATAAATAGCAGCGTCCCCAGACATCGGCAAAAGAGCAACGATATTCACAACAGGTTTGTCTGACTTTGGGGTGTCTTCGCATCCAATCAAAACAAAAGCAGAAATTAAAACAGCAAAGATTTTTTTTATATTCATAAATTATACTCCTAGGTATGCTTGTTGAACGGATTTGTCTTGTAAAACATTGTCCGGTTTTCCGGTTGCCAATAGTTGTCCGTGATCTAAAACAATTATATTGTCGCACAGTTTTCTTGTCAATGTCATATTATGTTCGATGATAACAATGGTCTTGTTTTCGGATTTTAATTCGTTAATCAATTCGGATACTTGGGTCACCATTTTTGGAAACAGCCCTGTAAACGGTTCGTCCAATAAATATATATCTGCGTCCTGAATTATTGCCCGCCCCAGTTCAATTAGCTTTCGTTGACCGTAGGATAATTTTTCAACCAATACATTTTTATATTTATGCATATTTAATTTTTTTAAAATGTTATCAATTTTATCGTTAATCGTAATGTTATCTGTTTGCAGAAATGATTTCAAAATCTTAGTTTCTGCGATTGCCAACATTAAATTGTCTTTGACCGAAGACTGTCCAATCAATCGGCCATCTTGGAAAGTTCTTGCGATTTTTAATTTGCGTAAATTTGTTGGTTCGATATGTGAATAAGACGAATTGTCGATTTTTATTTCGCCGCAATCAGGCGATAAAATTCCGGTTAAAATATTTATCAAAGTCGTTTTACCCGACCCGTTTGGCCCAATAAGTCCCGTTGTTTTACCAAATGGAAAGCCGACGGATAAATTGTCCAAAGCCTTTAATCCGCCGAACGATTTTGTAATGTTTTTAAATTCAATTGCATATTTCATTTTATAACTTTTACATCTTGTATTTGCCAAAGATTCCTTTTGGTTTTAAAACCATTATTAAAACCAATGTTAATCCGTATATAATTTGTTGTAATTGTGCGGCGACACTAAACGGCAATCCCAAAAATTTAAGGGCTTCGGGTAATGATAATAAAATCAAAGCCCCCAAAACACTGCCCCATGACGAAGCCAGTCCGCCGATTATAATTATTGTGAATAAAAATATGCCTTCTTTGACCTGAAATGTCGAAGGTTCGATAAAAGCAATATAGCTGGCGAAAAGACCGCCTGCGATTCCTGCGACTATTGCGGATGCGGAAAAAATTATGCTTTTCATACGTTTTGTGTTGTATCCCATAACAGATGTTAATTGTTCGTCTTCACGTAATGCGCGTAATCCCAATCCAAACGAAGACCTGTCCATATGGCGGAAAAATAAAAATGATAAAACTAAAATCAATAAACAAAAACCAAAATACATAGCGTTGCTGGTTAATGCAAGCCCGAATATTTCAGGCCGTGGAATTCCGAAAATTCCCAATGGGCCATTTGTTAAACTGTTCCAATTTAACAGCACAGAAAAAGCAATAATAGATAAGCCCGCCGATACAATGGCATAATAATCGCCTTTGAATTTGGATAAAATGTTTCCCAATAAAATAGATATTATTAAATTTATAAGTATGCCGATGAACACTGATGTGAAAAAGCCAACACCAAGTGTTGTCATCCCCAATGCTGTCGCATATGCACCAATTCCAAAAAAAGCCGCCTGTGCCAAAGATACCAATCCCGCCATACCGACAACCATATTCAGGCTAAGCGCCAAAATTCCATATATGCAAAACAAGATTCCAATGTTTATTAAATATTCCATATATTAAGTCTTTTGTTTTAATCCAAATATACCATTTGGTTTTAACCACAGCAATATCACAAATATTATAAATGCGACAAAATCCCGCCATTGACTGGCAAAAGCCCAAACGCCGATATTTTCACCCAATGCCAAAATCATCGCACCTAAATAAGCTGCTAAAATCGAAGGTCCGCCAATAATCGCAGCTATCATACCTTTGAACAATATGTTAAATCCCATCGTTGGTTCTATACCTGTATCAAAACCAACACATAATCCATACGCACCCAAAATTAAGCCCACCATAATAGATACCAACATAATAATTTTATTTATATTTATACCGATTAAATTGGCCAATTCAGGTGATTGATTTATTGCACGCATTTCTTTGCCGATAAATGTTTTCCCAAGCATCGTTGATACACCAATCAATGTGATAATCCCCAGCGATATAATCGCCAGTTGTGCATCGGTTATTATAACGGATAAAAATTTTATTCCACCAAAGTCAACAGATGACCCCAATGTTTGATATTGCGGCCCAAACCCCAATTGAATCAAAGATTCAAAAACGGTATAAAGTCCCAATGATACGACCAGCAACACCATAGGGGACGCACCCATTTGGCGAATTGGTTTGTAAACAAAGGCCTCTAACCCCCAGGTAAATAAAATAACAAATAGTAAAACAAGCCCGTATGCGGCAACACCAAAATGTGGCATCAAAGCATATCCCAAATATGCCCCCAACGCAACAGATGCCCCCAGTGTCAAATTAAAAAAAGGCGCCACAAAATACATTAAACGAAAAGCCATAGCAACCAAGGCATATCCGGATCCAATAATCAAAGTGTTTATAATCAATTGTGTCAACATATTGATGTAATTAAAGCAATTGTATGATAAATATTCAAGGTAATTTTTGCGAATATTTGTTGTCAAAAATAAGTTTTGATACTTAGATAATTTTATGATATAATCACGTATATAATATATTATGAACTATAGGGTGTTATAATGGCGAACAGAATTTTGAAATTGCACGAAGTAGAGGCTTTTTTTGGTCAAGTTACCGCACAGTCAATCATCGCAGCAGAACAAATATTACAAGATTTTATCGACGATAAATTTGATTTAGAAGATGAAGCTGTTGCAAAATTCGGCGAATTTATCGATATGTACGGTACGATGATTGATGCAAACGGTGTTCGACAAACAACTGATTTAGGGGACAAGGCGGGATTAAGATACGAAGCTCTTTTGACCGCACTGGATTCAAGTGTTGTTAAAATGCAAAATCAAAGTATGCCTGTTTTGAATGCTTATCAAAATCAATTGGTTTTTAATAATTACACATTTATCATTTATCAAAATATGGGAATTATTCCAACAGGTCAAAGTCCTTATTCTATGACGCCGGCGGAAGTTTCCGAACAAATAACATCGGTTAAATTAAACGAACAACAAGAAAGCATTTTTTCTTCGTACTTTGTTGATATGATTATGCACGCAACAAATAAACAGTTGTTTGAATTGGTTCCGCCACGAACTTTGGCACGTGCGTACACCGCCGTTAAAAAGGAAATGGATAAAGGTAACCCAAGACCCGAAGTCATAAAAAGATTTAACACTTTGGCGTCCCGTATTGATTATTTAATCGAAAATTCCGCAAAGGATATTGATTTTTGTATCGCAGATCCGTCAAATATTTCAGATGTTCACGACGGATATAATTTTATGTTCGATGCACGATTGGCTGTTTTGGATTCAGTTCAAAACCCAACCCCTGTGGAACAGTTGTATAACGAAAATGTTCGCAATAACATCACCGCCAGTCGTGAAAAATTAGAAGCATTGATAAAAGAATACGATCAAACTTGGAATTTGGACGGACTGGGCGAAGACAAAGCACAGGAAATAAATTCTCGCTGGGACGGAATTACCGATCTATTAAAAGATTCAAAAATATCGGATGATGTTTTAAAAATTTGTGCCAATTATAAATTCTTGGACGAAAACGGCAGTGTGATGCCACAATTCTTGGACGGGCAGGGCAATCCGCAGACCGACTTTCAGCCGGGATACACTTTGGATGAAAACGGACGATTGGCAAGAATTATTTCTTTGGCGAAAAATGATGTCACTATGAAAAATGTTGGTGATTTAAATCAACAAATCGAAGCCGCATACGTCGAAAACGAAATCAACGAAGCAATACCATGGAAAATGGCCGAAATTGACACCGTTGCAAAATCGTTTCATTTAAAAGACGGCGAAGATGATATCGTTTTGGATGAACAAACAGTCAAAGATTTTTGGACAGATTTGGAAACCAAAGAAAGCAAAATTACCGAAGCCGATTATCAGGCAGTGTTGGATGCACAGGTAAATACAGTTGCTGGATTCACAAGTCGTTTGGCCGAAAAAATTGGTCGTGACAAAGATGTTTTGGAAAAACCGTTCAAAGCAATCGAAGATATTGACGCACTTGCCACCACACGAATGGAAATTGCCGGTGCCGAAAACCGTAAACAAAAAGTTTCGTGGTTCAAACGTGGATTGAAAAATTTTGGAATGGGTTTTGCTGTTTCCGCAGGATTGACCTTTTTGGGCAAGGCAACAGGCGTTGCATATATTGGGGCGGCGATTGGTACGACTTTGGGTGTTGCAAATATGGCCTATCAAGGGTTGAAATGGCGTAAAGAACAAAAAAAATTGGGAAAACCGGCCGGAATAAAAGAATTCTTTTCCGATAAACGTAATTGGGGGCCGGCTGTTGCCAGTGGTTTGGGAATAGGTGCCGTTATTTCGATGGCAACTGGAAATCCTGAATTGGCATTGCTATTTGGTGGTGGTGCAATCGCAACCAGTACAGGTACAGCCGTTGCAGCAAATTATGCAGATGCGATAGAGGCCGGATATACAAAAGGTCAGGCATTTGGTATTGGGTTGGCCGTTGGTTTACCAACCGTGTTGGGTGTTGCCGCCGGTGGATTGGCAATGAACGGAATTGTTAATTATGTAAATGAAAATACACAAAGCAATTTATTTAAAACACAAAGTGTAATTGATACAACCACCACCGAAACAAAAGAAATTCAAACAGTAGAATATAAATCAGGTGTTATTGAAAATGCCGAAAGAATTTTGAATATGTGGGAAAATCCGCAACAGTTAGAAGTTCGATTGGATGGGTTAATGGATCAGGGTTTAAGTCGTGATGATGCTTTGCGTTATTTGTTAATTTTCCACGATACAACCGACCATAATTTGGGTAATGGATATTTTAAATCAATCGGACTGGATTCTGAATTGTTGGCCGCAATGCGTAATTCGATTTCCGGAAACGATGTTAATTTAACATCAGAAAGCTTGGCTGCTTTTAAACATATCAATCCACATATTTCGGCTTTTAACGAAGTGGGATTCATAGAAAACGCACCAACATCAAATTCTTTGCCGGCGAACGCTATGTATGGACCGGATGGAACTTTGATTCAGGGGAATGATGTTTATTCAACTTATGTAAATCATGATGGACCATTTATCACAAATGTATCGTATCAGGAAATCGTAATCCCAGGGTCCGAAACAATTTATACTCCGAATGAATTAAGCACTTATATAGGGGCGGGGACTTTTGGAATTTATGAACCACGTGTTGTCAAAGAAGGTTATTTTAAAAGATTGGCAAACGGCGTTGGATCTTTGTTAAAACGTGCAAAAAATATTTTAAGAAAAGCACCGATTAAAGAAAATGACGAAGAAGAAAAGAAATC
>CAYIZJ010000025.1:0-10873 GCA_964368045.1 uncultured Muribaculaceae bacterium | reverse complement strand
TAACGGTTCCGCCCTGTAAATACAGGTTTCCTGTGTTTTGTTTATTTATTGTTGCGCTTTTGCCCGCCCCAACAAATATATTTGCAGCTCCGCCCGCATTGAAATTTGTATTTTCCCCGACAAAAACATCTGTGCCGCTAAGTGCATTTGTTATGCTGAATTCTTGATCCGTGCCGTCTAAAATCAGGTCTGTATAATATCCGGTATAAGAATTTTGAATAACATCGCCCAAAACTGTTAATGTCAGATACTGGTTAACATCTGTTGAACCCGCACCTGTTATGCTTTTTAATGTTAAATTACCACGATTGATAGTAAATGTACCGCCTTCTTCGTTTATAATTGCCCCACTTAATGCATCGTCAAGGGCATTTGCCATTAAATCCACTGCACCTTTCATATGAATGTCGTTTTCGATTTTGCTGCTACGGTCAACTTCGATGGCATTTGATGAAACAATCTTGCCATCACCCAAAATATGGTAATTTGCACCCGAAATTGTATTCAGATTCATTGCATTTGTTGCGGTAATTGTGCCTGTATTCGTAAGTGTAATGGTTTCGCCCGAACTAGGGGTGATTTCAATTGTGCCTTGGGTGATATTTCCCGCATTGTTTGAACCGTTTTCAAAGTCAAATGTTCCAGAACCCGTAACATTTACACCCGAATTAACCGTAATTACATCGTTCAATGTTCCATCGTGTACAGTATCGGTTGTATAATTGGTTGCAGCATGCGAATCGGTCGGAGCCAAAACAAAACCGCCCAAAATTGCAGTAAAAACAACGGCTTGGGCGGATTTGCATAATGCGTTTTGATACAAATTAGTAAGTATTTTTATTCCGGTTTTTGTAAGACTTCTCATTGATTACTCCTGCTTTTTTGGATTTATTATTGATAATAACAGGGTACTATAAGAATTATTACCTTGGCAAGCTTTTTTGAAAAAAAATAAAAAAACCCCGAATTTCGGGGTGGGGCGGACAAAAAAATATTGAATTGTGTTTTTTTTATGATATACTTAATTATCTATGTAATCTAAGGGGTATTTTAAAGTGTCTTATAAAACAAATAAAATTTTTGATGATAAATACGATGCAGTAGTTATCGAAGAACGTGGTAAAAACTTTTGGCAAAATCAGGGGGTGTATAAATATGGCCCGACTGCCACCCGTGAAAATACTTTTATAATTGATACGCCGCCACCGACTGTTTCGGGGTCTTTGCATATCGGACATATTTTCAGTTATACACAAACAGACGTCGTGGCTCGTTTTCAAAGAATGAACGGTAAATCCGTGTTTTATCCAATTGGTTGGGACGATAACGGTTTGCCAACCGAACGCCGTGTTCAAAATTATTTTAATATTACATGTAATCCGACTTTGTCGTATGATGCGGATTTTAAACCTGTTCACGCCGATGCGGACGATAAATCACCACGCAGGGAAGTTTCCAGAAAAAACTTTATCGAAGCCTGTGAATTATTGGTGGAATCAGATGAAAAAATATTTGAAAACATTTTCAAAAATATCGGTCATTCATATGATTGGGATTTAAAATATACAACTATGTCTATGGACGCTATAAAAATTTCTCAGGATTCTTTTGTTGATTTGTTTGAAAAAAACAAAGTCGCATCTGTTACCGCCCCAACTATGTGGGATACAACATTTGGTTCCGCTATTTCACAGGCCGAAGTCGAAGACAGGGAAATGGAAGGATTTTTCCATGATATTAAATTCAAAGTTGATGATGGTTCCGACTTTATTATTTCAACGACCAGACCAGAATTATTGCCGGCATGTATCGCTATTGTTGCAAATCCAGAAGACGATCGTTACAAATCTTTGTTTGGCAAAAAAGCGATAACTCCGTTGTTTGATGCCCCAGTTCCTATTATGCCGTCCAGTCATGCCGAAATTGACAAAGGTACAGGTATTATGATGGTTTGTACTTTTGGGGATGCGGCCGACGTCGCATGGTGGAAACAATCCGGATTGCCAATTAAACAAATTATCGATTTAGATGGCCGCATAATGGACGATGTTGTATTTGGCGTTGGTGCTTTTGAATCATTAAATCCAGATAATGCAAATAAAAATTATATGACCCTGATGGGTAAAACTGTTAAACAGGCAAAGCAAGGAATTGTTGAATTATTAAAAAACGATGGGGCGTTAATCGGCGACCCAAGACGCATTATGCACCCCGTGAAATTTTATGAAAAGGGTAATCTTCCTTTGGAATTTGTTTCTTCCCGCCAATGGTTTATTAAATTGCTGGAAATGAAAGAAGACCTTATCAAAGCAGGGCGTGAAATTAAATGGAAACCGGCTCATATGCAATATCGTTTCGAAGAATGGGCACAGGGGTTAAACCAAGACTGGTGCATTTCCAGACAAAGATTTTTTGGTGTTCCGTTCCCAGTTTGGTATAAATTAAATGAAAAAGGATTCCCTGATTATTCAAATCCTATTGTTGCAACCCGTGAACAATTGCCGGTTGACCCTATGATTGATGTGCCAGCTGGATTTACATCAGAACAAAGGGGACAACCAAATGGATTTGTCGGCGATGCGGACGTTATGGATACATGGGCAACCAGTGCTTTGACACCACAAATCGCAATGGATAAAGCAAAAGATTCAAAATCTTTGTCTTTGCCGTTTGATATTCGACCTCAGGCACACGATATTATTCGTACCTGGGCTTTTTATACTGTTGCAAAATCTTTGTTACATAATAATACAATCCCATGGAAAGAAGCATTGATAAGCGGATTTATTTTGGACCCAGACAGAAAGAAAATGAGCAAATCAAAAGGTAATGTGGTAACACCGCAACACTTAATCGATGAACATTGTGCCGATGCGGTCAGATATTGGGCGTCCAAGGCACGATTGGGAATTGACACAGCGTTCGAAGAAAAAATTATGACCCAAGGTCGAAAACTGGTTATGAAGTTATTTAACGCAAGTAAATTTACTTCGAATATAGTGTCAACCAGCGAAATTATAAATGATGTCGATTATAAAAAACATATCAGCAAACCAATCGATATGTCGTGGATGAATAAAATGGCACAAACCACCAACCGTGCGACCAAGGCTTTTGAAACATATGATTATTCTGCCGCATTGGAAGTTATCGAATCCAGATTCTGGGATTTTTGTGATAACTATTTGGAAATTGTCAAAGCTCGTGCATATAAAAATGATGCATCTGCGGTTGCTTCTTTGATGATGTCGATGGATGTTTTTGCCCGATTGTTTGCACCTTTTTGTCCGTTTATCACCGAAGAAATTCATCAATCCAGATTATGGGCAAAAGATGATGAAAAATCATTGCATTCACAATCGTGGGTTCAGGTATCAGAATTTGATAATATTCAATCAAACGATTGCGAATTGTATGATTCATTGGTGTCAATAGTTGCGGATGTTCGTAAATCAAAAACTTTGGCGAACAAAGGTCAAAAAACGCCCGTTTCAAAATTGGTTGTCGCAGCACCAGAACAAATAATTTCTATGTTGAAAAATGCACAGGACGATTTGGAAAATGTGGGAAATATTTCGGCTGATAATATCAGCTTTGAACAATCGGAAGAATTAGAAATAAAAACAATTGAATTGGATTTAGACTTTGTTCCGCCACAAAAAAATCAATAATTCAAAGGATGAAAATGTTAAAATTATTTAAGTCGAGTTTGCGACAAAAAGCCGATCACGCAAAAAAAGGCAGATGTGAAAACTTTATCGCTGTGATTGAAAATCCGATGAATTTTGAAAATATCGGAACAATAATTCGTAATGTTAATGCCTTTGGTGTTGAAAAGCTTTATATTATAGACTCTCGGAATTTATTGCCGGACGATTGGGAATCTATGCGAACACGTAAAAAGTTAATGGATATTTCAGTGTCTGCAATTAAATGGACATTTGTAAAAGTATTTCGTTCAACGGCGGAATGTATTGCACATTTGGAAAAAAATGGATTTGTATCCGTTGTGACATCCCCGCATATAAAAGGACGCACAAACGTATTATTACAAGACGGCGATTTCACACAGAAAAAATTGGCCGTATGGTTTGGTACAGAAAGTATGGGTATATCGGACGAAGCCGTAAAAAGCAGTATCGCATGTATAAATATTGAAATGTACGGAATAATCGAAAGTCTGAATTTGGGATCGTCAACCGGTATTGTTTTTTATGAAATAACAAACCAAAGACGCAAATATCAAAAGGCTCATAAAAAGGCCAGAAAAAAAGACCCTTTAATAAATCCAAAAAAATAAAAAAATCCCCAATCGGGGATTTTTTTATGGGGTAAAAATCCCAGATTTTCAAACTGTTCCTAGGAAAAGGTGCTTGTGAAAAAATATACGATTTTCAGATATTATTACATCAGTTAAAACAAAGAGATGATATATGAAAAAAATATTTATAATCCCAATTTGCTTGATTTTTTCCGCCCCAATAAATGCGGCAACAAATGTCGATGATTTTGCTTCGTTACGAACAGCGTTACAACAATATTCCGATTCGACAAATCCTGTCAATATTATGGCGGATGTCTTTTTTACGAATATTATAAATATTGGAACCGATTCGTATATCCAGGACAATGATTATATTTTTGACGGTGGTCGAACTTATGATTCGGATGGCGAAGCCGTGGACCAAGGCGTCGAAGGTTTCAGAATTTTAAACGGTAATCAATATTTTTATGGTTTGGATATGCAAAATTTTCATTCCGATTCGTCCGGTGGTGCGATTTTAAAAAATGGTGGAAGTTTATATATTTACGATTCCACATTTGATAAAAATGTTTCATATGATTTTATGAATATTGGGCTAACGTATGGTGGTGCGGTCGACAATTTCAGTGGCACGGTAAATGTACATAATTCGGTTTTTACGGATAACTTTGCAAAAAACGGTGGTGGTGCAATAGTAACAAGCGATATTTTGAATATTTATAATTCGGTTTTTATGAATAACTCATCTTATTCCGAATTGTTAATGCTGGGGTCATATGGTGGTGCAATAGCAAATTACGGTACAACCCGTATCGCAGATTCTTTGTTTGAATCAAATTCCGCAACTGCTTTGCATCAGGATGGGATGGGTGGTGCAATATACAACGAATGGGGCGAATATTTATATGTAAAAAATTCGGTATTCCGGTTAAATAACGCAAAAAATACAGGCGGGGCAATTCATAACGAAGGTATTTTAACCGTGTCGGCTGAAAATGGAAATACAGTATTCGCCGGAAATACGGACGGTTCAGGTTCGAATTCTATTTATAATAATGCGGATTTGATATTAAAAGCCGATAACGGTCAAATCATATTCAATGACAAAGTCGCAGGAACAGTTGATTCAGATTTGACGATTGAAAATATAAATGGTGGTGAGGTCGTATTAAATGCCGACATGCGAGACGTCTGTGGAACCACAGAATTAAAAAATGGAACAATTAAAATCGGACATAATATCGGAAATGACCCGTCCGGTTATATAAATATGTTTGGCACCGGTATGACGGTTAATACGGTAATGGGCGGCAAATCAATAATAGATTTTCAAAATACTAATATGGATAATTTTAATGCGGGAAATAATTTGATTTTAAATTCTGATTTATATGCTGCGATTGATGTGAATTTGGCAACAAGGGAATCCGATATAATATCGAATTTAAATAATGCGTCTGGTTCGGGTTCGGTTGTTATTGATAATATTTTATTGGCGGATAATTCAATTATAGTTAATGATTTATCTATTCAGGTGGCGGATAATTCAGGCGATAAAATAGTTTTGGGCAATTCGGCAAAAGTAATCAGTGGTGCTGTTTTTGATTATGCGGTCGATGATTCAAATTTACAAACAACGGGGCAATTGAATTTTACTTCGATTGCGACCACGGATTCTGTTTTAATTTCAACGAACGCCAGAACGGCAAAAACAATGTTATTGGCGAACGTATCAAAATATGTTTTAACACCGAACAAAGTATCAACGCCAGTCCCAATTTTATCGCAATATGGGTCGGTTGGGTTTGACGATTATGGTCGGTCGGGGGCTTCGATTTGGGTCGATACAAAGGGATTATCCGAAGACATAAATGTCGATAATGCCGAAATAAAATCCGACAGTTATGTTGCATTGGTTGGTGTGGATTTAACAGACGAAATAAACAAAGACTGGTCTATGATATATTCTTTTTATAGTGGATACGTTGGGTCAAAACAAAGCGAGGCTGATATCAATGCAAAACAAAATGGATTTGCGTTAGGGGCAGGGGTGCGTGCTGAAATTGGTGATTTTTTTACAGCGTTCACAGGTAATTTCATAAGCAGTCACGCAGTTGCCACAACAATGGATGGCGACGAAGATTTTCAAATGTTGTCGGGTTCGGTTGCAAACAAAACAGGATTTAATTTTGATTTGTACAATAAAAAATTGGTTTTACAGCCAAGTGTTTTAACGGGATATCATTTGGTTCATACAAAAGATTATACGAATGCAATGGGCGTTTATATGCAATCCGAAGATGTCCAAGTTTTGCACGTCGCCCCAGAATTGAAAATCGCAACAAGCATAGGTTCGGGAATATTCCCGTATGTTAGCGGTTCGTATAATTGGAATTTTGACCAAGGCGGCGAAATCACAGCAGACGAAGTTTTATTGCCTTATTTATCGGTAAAAAACTATGCCGAATTTACGGGCGGATTTAATAAAAATTTCAAAAACGGGGTTCATATGTATGTCGAAGGTATAATAACAACCGGTCACAGACGTGGTGGTGGTGGTCATATTGGGTTCGAATATGAATTTTAATCTTTATTTGACTTTTTGTAACAGTTTTTCCGAAACGGATTCTATATAGGTCAAAGGTTGTAAAGTTATAGGCTCGCAATGATTTTTCTGTGACATATTATTTATGTAATCTATCATCGATTGGTCGTAAATTCGTTTATCTTTGTAATTGATAATTGCCCAGTCTATATCCAGTGAAACTTCGTGAAAATCAACCAGCGAAGAAGTGTTTTTACGACGCACTGCGACATCATTTGGCATTCTGGCACGTTTTTGTGCGATATCAAATCCGTTTGACGGTTGTATAAAATATAATATTTTATATTCATATAATTTTGGATGATTTTCATCACACCAGTCTATCATTTGTCGTACGTATTTAGGTTGAATCACATCATACAAAAGATTTTTACCAATGTGCGAATTAAATTCGTTTTCAGATACACCATACAGCCATTTTGGGTCGCCTGGTTGTCTGACCTCTCTGTTCACGTCCAGATATGTGACAAAGCTGATGTTTTCAAATTCGGTTTCGGTTTTAAAATAATAATGAATACCGTCAATTTCTCCGTCACGAATTCCACGTGTGGTCATTGATTTTAACGGGGTGAATAATCCTTTTGGCAAAACATTTTTTGCGAAAAAGCCCTTGCCGGAACCGGATAGGCCACAAAGAAATAATAAAGTTTTTTTCATGTTTTTTCCTTTGGTTATAAGCCTTTGTATAACTATATATTATTATCAAAGTTTTATTTTGTCAATGGAATTTGGTTTTGATTTATGGTATTATATGTGTGTAAAAAAAATTTAAACAAAGGTTTAACTTATATGGATAATAAAACAAGATGCAGCTGGGCAGGGGATTTGGAAATTTATATAGACTATCATGACAAAGAATGGGGGCGGCCTTTGTACGATGAAAATAAATTGTTTGAATTTTTAATTCTGGAAGGTATGCAAGCCGGATTGTCGTGGATTACAATTTTAAAAAAGCGTGATGATTATCGCAAAGCTTTTGATAATTTTGACCCAAACAAAGTCGCAAAATACGACGATAAAAAAATCGCCGAATTGATGGGAAATGAAAAAATTGTTCGAAATAAATTAAAAATAAATGCGGCTGTTAATAATGCAAAGCTTTATTTGGATGTTCAAAAAAAGTATGGCAGTTTTGCGAAATTTATTTGGGGTTATGTTGATAATAAGCCAATTGTCGGAAATTGGAAAACGGCCGCAGATGTGCCGGTGAACACAGAATTGTCCGATAAAATCAGCAAAGACTTAAAAAAATTAGGATTTAAATTTGTGGGTTCGACCATAATTTATTCCTTTATGCAGGCAACAGGTATGGTTAACGATCATATTGTGGATTGTTGTGCTTTTATGGAATGTAAAAATTACGATAAAAAATAATTTTTGTTATTCAGATAAACGAATATAATCTTCGGCGGCTGTTTTTAATCTGTTTAATCCGTTTTCATAAACCGTGCAATCACGGGCGATTTCGGATTTGTACATATCACGCATATTTCCCGACATGTATGCACAGGCTTTTAAATGTTGGGTGCAATAATCATGGCCTGTGATAAATGATTGTTGTCCACGAACACTGCTTTCGGTGCCGGCCCAGTCAATGTTGGATAACAATTCGTCCAAAGTCCGCCAAGAATTGTCACCGGTGTGAACACCAATTGTTTCGTCCCAATATGCATAAAATTCTTCATCCGACCAATAATCGTCGTCTGTGCTGTTTATTGTTAATATCTGTTGAACCAAAGAATCTATTTGTGGTCTGTATTCATCATCAATTTGTGCCAATTTTGAACTGCAATAACATCTGTTGTATGCGGTGTCGGCTCTTTCGCAATAATCATCCATACAATCAACGTAATCAGATAAACATCTGTCCGCAGACACGGTATATTGAATCTTGGTTCCTGTTGCATAAACATTGTTTAAACCAGAATCCGGACGGGTCGAACTGCGTGCGACAACTTTTCGTGATGTGGTGGTTGATTGACGGTTGTTTGCGGGTGAATAAACGTTCGATGATGTGGATACTGTTGGCGTTCTGGCGGTTGATACGGTGTTATTGGTGACGGTTGCACTGCGTGCCGACGAAGTCGTTGCCGATCTTGGGACGACCTGACGTGTTTCAATTGTCTTTTTGTGGACGGTTAATGAAGTCGGTAACGCAGAATACGAAGGCGTTACCCCCGGATTCATATTGGTCTTCATTGTGTTGTTCATATACGGATACATTGTTTCATAAGATGTCGGACTGACGAATTCACTGACGGTAATTGGACGGGTGTTCGCCGATCGTGACATAGTTGTCATATTGCTGGTGGCGGTTGTTCGTGCGGACAAAATTGAACACGCCATAGCAAATATTGTAAAAGATGCGATTAAAAGTTTTCTCATTTCAATGTATATCATAGAAATTTACCGCAACGAATACAAGCATAAAATGAAATAAAAAAGCATTGACATTTTTAACAATATGTATTATTATTAGTTTAACTTAAATAAAGGAATAAAACCAATGTTAGTAGAATAATTTGAATTATTAAAAGTCGAAATTGCATTAAACGCATTTGTTTGCGTGCAGTTTATACAATCAAATTATTAACAAAAGGTTTTATTTATGAAAAACTTATCTTTATCAAAAGTGTCGTTTCGCTATGGCGAAAATAACGATTTATTTACCAATTTATCCGTGGCTTTTAATAGCGGGTCCAAGGTCGCAATTATCGGCGATAATGGTGCGGGCAAAACAACATTATTAAAACTGTTGGTCGGAAAAATTTTACCCGAATCGGGCAAGATTTCTGGTAATGCTTCGGTTTATTTAACACCGCAAATATCTGTGTCAAATTCAAAAAGCGGCGGGGAAAAGCAAATGGGCGAAATCATTCGTGCATTTGATTCCAATTCGGATATTTTGTTGCTGGATGAACCCACGAACAATTTGGATGCGAATGCACGGGAAAAATTCTTTTCGATTCTGCGTTCTTATTTTGGGGGCATAGTTGTTGTGTCCCATGACAGAAAACTGTTAAATCAAATGGATTATATTTATGAAATATCCAATGGTAAAATTCGTGTCTTTAACGGAAATTATGATTCTTATGCTGCGCAAAAAAGCTTGGAAAAATCAAATATGGAATCACAATATGTCGATGCCCAAAAGCGGATAAAGCGATTAAAAGACACCGCTATGATTGCCCAAACAACACGGCAACATCACGAAGCAAAACAGAAAAAAGCCCGTATGAGCAGGGTTCAGGCCGGCAATCGTGCATGGGGAAAAAGTCTGAAAGGAAAATCGGTTGAAACCGAAAGCAGGGTGCGAAGAATCATCGAACAAAAAATCGAAGAAAAACGCAACGAACAGCATGAATTATCGGCTTTGTTACGGGATGACAAAATAAAAATTCCTTTACCTGATGTTGAGTTTTTAAAAAAGAAAATTATAAATATCGAAAATTTATCATTTGGATATGATAAAAAAAACATATTTAAAAATTTCGATTTTGAAATGTTCGGCTGCGACAAAGTTCATATTGTGGGCGGCAATGGTGCGGGAAAAACAACGTTGTTAAAACTGATGACGGGGGTGCTAAAACCAGATTTTGGGCATATAAAAATGTCGGAAAATTATGTTTATCTGGATCAGAATTTATCACTGTTAAATCCGAAAAAATCGATTTTGGAAAATGTAATGGATTTTGCAAAAACCGATTTACATAACGCACATAATATTGCCGCAAACTTTGGCTTTCGTAATTGGGATGCGAAAAAATTGGTTGGTAATTTATCAGGTGGCGAACTGTTAAAGGCAACATTGGGGACGGTTATAAACAAAACAAATCAACCAGAATTGCTGATATTGGACGAACCGACGAACAATTTGGATATAAAAAGCATAGAAATTTTGGAAGACGCATTAAATCAATATACAGGTGCGATTTTAATAGTTTCACATGATATGGCATTTATTGAAAACCTGAATATCGACCGTATTTTAAAGATTTAAGGTT